>JAQBTG010000019.1 GCA_027624955.1 Pseudomonadota bacterium | reverse complement strand
TAGTGCTGTCGCGCAGCCTTTTTCTAGGCTTTGTCGATAACCGTCGACCAGCCGGATTTGGCTGCATTGATGAGGTCGATCATTTTGTCCTCACCCTTCTTCTTTAGATGCTTCCTCCAGGATTTGGCAGTGTCGTCCATCGCTTCCTTGGCGGTCATGCCGCCGGTCAGCGCCGCCACCAGATTTTCGCTAAGCGTGTTGTGCATGGCGAACTGGCCGGGAATGGCGAGGGTCGGTACAGCGCGCGCCACCGTGCCTTCGATAATCGGCACGTGATAATCATGGTACGACTGGATGACCAACGGATCCTGGAAATTGGCTTTCTGGAACGGATCGAAGAAGCCGCCCGGATTGCCCGTCAACAGGCTGAAGATACGGGTCGAACCCGACCATTGCAGCCACAGATAAGCCAACTCCTGATAGGCACTTTGGCTCGACACGCCGCCATTGTTGCCGAGATAAATCGTTGAACGACGCACCAGATCGTCGCCGAACTGATTGCCCGGCGGCAGGAAGGAGCCCATCTTGCCGGTGACGGCGGATCCCGGAGTCCCGTCGGCGTTGACAGTATCGAGGAATTTCGGGCAGTTCGAGAAAGTCCCGAGCATGAACGAGTTGCCGCCCGCCATGGAGCCGTAATATTCGCTCCAGCCCCAAGCCAAACCACCTTTATCGGACCACGCCATGCTGTCCATATGCTCTTGCGTCGCGGCAATGCCGGCATCCGTATTGATCAGCGGGTTACCCTCATCATCAAACAAAAACTGATTGGGATTGTCCTTGCTGACGTAGCGGTTGTACCAGGTGCTGATGCCCCAGAAGGCGCTCATCATGTTGCCGTTACCGAGCATTTCCGGGCTGCCTTTGCCGGTATAATATTCGGCCAGCTGGTCAGCTTCGGCCCAGGTACGGGGCGGACCCGGCTCCCAGCCATATTTGTCGGAAAATGCTGCCTTGTGGGTGGGATCTTCGGTCAGATCCTTGCGATAGACCCACACTTGCGCATCGCCGTCGTAACATACCGACATTGGCTCGCCGCCGTATTTATAAAGCATGTCGTAAGATTGCGCCGTCGGCGTGCCGCGGGCCGGATCGGCAAAATCGGCGCCATGTTTGTCGATCCATTCGCCGAGCGGCACGATGCCGTTGGCTTCAGAAAGATCGCCCATCGCCGCATAGCCGAAGGTCTAGACATCATAAGCGGCCGAACCGGTGGTTACGTCCTGGATCACCTTGTTGAACTGCTCTTCAGGCGAAACGCTGAAGAATTCGAGTTTGATGCCGGTCTCGCGCTCCCAGATCGACTGTAGCGTCGGGCCGTCAGCCGGCCACGGGTTGGTGAAATGGCCGATCGCGCCGTCTGTCATCAGGATCCTGAGGACATCGGGCGCTTTACCTTCGGCTTTGAGCTTGCGCGCTGCCGCGACCGCCCGGCCTTCCGACATGGAATCGTCATATTGATAACGCTCAGCACCGGCGAAGCCAGTTGGGCCGCCGGTCATGCCCGGGGCCAAATCGGCCGCCCAAGCCTCAGTAGGTTTCAGCCAACGCGGGCCAATGCCGACGGCTGCGGTGAACGCAACACCTGTCGCACTTGCCTTGAGGGCCTGCCTGCGCGTCACGCCTTTTTGTGGTGTGGTAATATTTGACATAGTACCTCTCCTGTTGCCTGCACTGCCGGCCTCTATTCGGCGGGCAATAATTCTTCTCCGGTCGAGCGAAATCTTCGTCTCGCGGATTGCCAGGAGCCTAAACCATTAGCAATGATATGGCTATTCGCGAGTTACCAACTGGTCCGCAAATTTATATTCGGGCTGGGTCGCTAATGGGCGAAATGAGAGGCCGGAATTGCACTAAATTCACCGTTTTCCTGCCATGTGAGCTCGATTGACCAGCCGCCCTTGCGCTCAAAATAGATGACTTCGATCGGCAACCATCCAGCCTCGCTGACCGCGACCGGCACGGCATCCGAAGTGCGGTCGGGATGTGGCTCGGGATCCTCAAAGACGGTCAGCCCGCCAATCGCGATGCGTACGCCGTCGTTCGAACGAACCTTAAGCATATGCGTGCCGGTGCTGGGAAAATTGATGAAGCCGGTAATGATCGCGGCGACGTAATCTTTGTGCTTCTGATTTAATACCGGCTTGCCGGCGCCACCGCGAAAGTCGAGGTTTGGCAGGGGGTCGCCGGGTGCGGAGCTTTTGCGCGAAGCGTATTCGACGACTTCGTCGACATGGCCGAAATCGCCGTAATAATAATCGATCTTAAGGCCCGCCTCCATGTCAGCGTCCGGCATCGGCGCATCCGCCGCGACCGCAGCACCAGCGCCAAACGCGATGCACGTACCGGCCAGCGCGGCGACAAAAATTCTCATTCCCAACATTGCCAATTCCTTTTCCTGCGAAGCGCCGAAATTCCGCGCCCATTCATCCTTTCACTGACCGTCATTTGGCGCAACCAACCGACGAAGAACCTTCACATACCAGACTCTATGGTCAGGGCGATCAGCACCAGGCCGGCGAGAAAGAGCGTCTCGCCGACCACCAACGCAACGGGGCGCCAACCGAGCACAGCCATTTCCTGAAACGACGACTTCATGCCCAGCCCGGCAATGGCGATCACCAAGCACCAGCGCGAAATCGTCACCATGCCGTCCAGCACCACGGCCGGTATGACTCCGGCGCTGTTAATCGCGACGATAATCACGAAGGCGACCAAAAACCATGGCAGGCCGGCGCGCGCGCCGCGTGTTGACCCGGCCTCGCCGGGCCCCCAGCGCGCTACGACAACCGCGAAAATCAACACCACCGGGGCCAGCATGGCGACCCGCAACAGCTTGGTGAAGGTGGCCACGCCGCCGGTCTCATCCGAGATCATGTATCCGGCGCCGACCACTTGCGCCACATCATGGATCGTCGCACCGATGAAAACGCCCTTTTGAACATTGTCATAGCCGACCGCCTCGACGATTAGCGGATAAACGATCATCGCCAAGGTGCTGAGCGCCGTCACAGCAATAACCGTGAAGATCGTATCGCGCTCCAAATTTTTATGTTTAGGCATGACGGCGGAAATCGCCAATGCAGCGGAGGCGCCGCAGATCGCCGTCGCGCCGGCGGTCAACAGCCCCATCGTGCGGTCGAGTTTAAGCGCCGTGCCGAGGTAGCGACCAAACAGGATCGTAAGAGCGATCGCGCCGATAACGATCAATATCGGTGCCGGCCCGAGATCGATTATTTGCGCCAGCGTAATGCGCGCGCCGAGAAGCGCTACGCCAAGGCGCAGAACGGTCCGCGAGCCGAATTGAATGCCCGGCGAAGTCCGCGGCTTTTTTGACAGGAAGAAAAAAGCCATGCCGAGCAGAAGAGCGTAGAGCAGCGTCGGTCCGCCATAATGCTCGGACACGAAAACCGCCGCCCAGGCGATGACGATACAGACCAGCAAGCCCGGCGCGGTGCGCCACGCCCACGCCGCCGGACGCGGCAAACGCTCGGCTTTGAAGCGGAATTTTTCAACCTTCATGCCGGCGCGAGAACCTAAATATCAGTGCCGGCCGCGCGCGTCGACCGGCCAGATATCCACCAACGTATCGCCGCGCACGCAATGATACACATCGTGCAAATTGATGGTCGGGTCGCAATGCGGCACGATGCATTCGACCGCATCGCCCAGCGCAAGGCGCTCATTGGCTTGAGCGAACGCGATCCGGCCATGCTCATCGCCAAAGAAGCTATAGCTCGAACCGACCGGCGCACCGGATGCGAAATCCGGGAACGGCCCATCGGTGGCGAAGCATTTCAATCCGGCATCGATGGTGGCATGGCCGTCATGATTAGCGCTCACCACGGTGGCGCGGACGAACAGCGCCGGCTCAAACAGCCAGTCACCGCCGCCCACCGGGTGCACATCGCGATATTCGACATCCATCACCGCATAGGAGCCCACTTGCATCTCGCTCATCACGCCGAGCGTGGCGTCGATATCGTAGGTCCCGGTTCCGGCGCCGGTGACAATGGGCGGAGTCAGATTTTTTTCGGCCAAGGCGGCGCAGACATCGCGAAGCGGTTTTGTATCGGCAATATTGGTTTCGCGGCGTTCCTTATCGTCCTCGATATGCATGATATGGCCAGCATAGGCTTGCACGCCGGAATAGTTCAAATTTTCGGCCGCTGCGGCTGCCTCAACCAGGGCCACCGCATCTGCGACGCTCGACGCGCCGGTACGGTGCAAGCCAACATCGACATCGATGACCACGTTTAGTGCCGCCCCTGCCTGCCCGGCAGCGGCGTCCAAAGCCCTCAAATTCTGGATATTGTCGACCGATTGCATCAGCCCATCGGCCCGGCCGTTGAGCGCCATTAGGGCGTCGATCTTGACATCGGCGATCACCGGAGAGGTGACCAACACGCCGGGAATGCCGGCGCCGCCTATCACTTCGGCCTCGCCCAAGGTGGCGGCGCAGATGCCGAGCGCGCCGGCATCTAACTGCAGGCGCGCAATGGCGATGCTTTTATGGGTTTTGCAATGCGGTCTGAGGGAAATATTATGCGCTTCGGCGAAGCCCTTCATACGCGCAATATTGCGTTCCAAGGCGTCGAGATCGAGCACCAGCGCCGGCGTCATCAAGCGCGCGCGCGATCCAGATTGACCGATAAGCGATGTATTGGGCCCGAGTTCCTTGGCGTTGGCCACGCTTTTATCCTCCGTGCTGGTGAGACGCCAACATTAGGGCGCAGGAGTGGATAGAATCAAGGCGGCGAACGCGTTGTCCCGAAAGCACCGGCTGATATATGGTCGGCAGCATTCACGGACGAATTGAGAGGACGCAAAAAATGAAAGTGGTTATCACCGGTGGGACCGGATTCCTTGGATTGAGGTTGGCACGCGCTATCCTTGAACGCGGCACACTCCGTGGCGCGTCGGGCGCGCCCGAACCGGTGGACGAAATGATCCTGTTTGACGCCGTCACCCCGGCCGAGCGCCCGGAAGGTCTCGACGCGCGAGTTAAGATCGTCAGCGGCGATATTTCCGACCGCGACCTGGTGATGCGGTTGATCGCCGGCAATTCGCTTTCTATTTTCCATTTTGCCTCGGTGGTCAGCGCCGGCGCGGAGCAGGATTTCGACCTGGCGCTCAAGGTCAATCTCGACGGTGGCCTCAATGTGCTGGAGGCGGCGCGCGCAGCGCCCGGCCTGCCGCGCGTGGTTTTTACCAGCAGTCTCGCCGTGTTCGGCGGCTCAGCCCTGCCCGACACCGTCTCGGACGATACCAAAATTACGCCGATGACGACTTACGGCATGACCAAGGCAATAAATGAATTACTGCTCAATGATTATACCCGGAAAGGTTTTCTAGACGGCCGCGGTGCGCGCCTACCGACAGTCATCATCCGCCCGGGCAAGCCCAACAAGGCGGCTTCCGGGTTTGCCAGCGGCGTCTTCCGCGAGCCGCTTTCGGGCACCGATTATGAACTGCCAGTCAGCAACGAGACACGCATGGCGGTGAGCGGCTATCGCACCATTGTCGAAGGCATTCTCGCCTTGCACGAGGCCGACAGCGACGCGGTCGGCGACGACCGCTCGATCAACCTGCCGAGCGTCTCGCTGACAGTGACGGAGATGATCGAGGGTCTCCGCCGAGTCGCGGGAAACCGTCCGCTCGGCCAGATCATCGCCAAGCCCGATCCAGCGATCCAGGAGATTTGCAACGGCTGGCCCGGCCGCGAATTGGCGCCGCGCGCCAGCGCTCTTGGCCTACCGGCGGACAAAGATTTGGATTCCATTATTCGTGCCTATATTGAAGATTATGCGGATGCATAGCGGCCTGGGGCGGGCCGCCGGGAGTTAGGATCATGAGCAGTAACAATATCTCCGTCTCAGGAGGCGATCCGTTCGCCGGCTTTTGGCGCCGCGCCGCAGCGTGGTTTATCGACGCGCTGCTGATTTATTCCGTTTACCTTCTCCTCGCCTTTTACGTCTGGGACGATTTGCTGATCGAAACAGCGATGGAGGACGCCGGCGGAGACGTATTTTATTCTTACATCCCCTCGCTCTTGGGACTGCTTTTGGTCGGGGTCGCCACCATGGCCTATTTCGCATTGCTTGAGAGCAGCCGGGCGCAAGCAACTCTCGGCAAGCGAGCACTGGGAATCAAGGTGTGCAATTTCAACGGCGACCGGATCAGCTTGCTGACCGCCGGCTACCGCGCATGGCCGCTATGGCTGCCCGGCCTCATCAACACGGTGGCGATTCTCGACCTTGTCGTCGGCATCGCCTCGCTATTGGCCTGTTTGGCGGTCGCCTTTACCAAGCGCAAACAAGGCCTGCACGACATCATGTCGCGCTGCCTGGTGGTCAAGCGCCGTGCAGTTTTCTCCGACGCGCCCGGACATCAAACTTAAGCGCGCTGGCGCATGCTGCCCCTCAAGGACAATAACCAGACCCACATTACGCCTTATGTGACCTATGGGCTGGTCGCCGCCAACGTCCTGGTGTTCGTGATTATGTTGATGTTGCCCGACGATCTCGAAGGGCGTGCTAAATTTGCGCTCGGCGCTATTCCAGCGGTTATCTTCCAGATCAAGGAGATTTCCGCCAGTGACGCCATTCTGCCATCCAGCGTCGATTTCCTCAGCATCCTAAGCTCGCAATTTCTCCATGCTGGCTGGTGGCACCTGATTGGCAACATGCTTTACCTCTGGGTCTTCGGCAACAATATCGAGGATGCCATGGGCCATTGGCGATTCCTCGTCTTCTATCTGCTGTGCGGTACCGGCGCTGGGCTGATCAATGCCGGCATCGAAGCGGGTTCGGTGATTCCGACCATTGGCGCGAGCGGCGCCGTTTCGGGTGTGCTTGGTGCCTACCTCCTGCTCTATCCGCGCGCCAGAGTCATGGTCTTCGCCTTTTATATGTTGCTGCCGCTGCCGGCTTTCGTAGTGCTCGGCATATGGATTTTTATGCAAGTAGCCAATCTCGGCGGCGGCGGCCAAAGCAACATCGCCTGGTGGGCACATATCGGTGGTTTTGCCGTGGGCATGGTGCTGGTGTTGTTGTTCAAATACCGCCACGTCAAGATTCTCGGCACCGGCCATCTGAGCCAAACCGCGCGCCCCGGCACCATGGCGTCGACCGTCTCGGCGGTCCCTGAAAGCGATGAGCCGGGGCCATGGGGGCCAGAAATCAAGGGACCCTGGGTGCGGAAAGCGCCGCCCTCAACCGAGACGCCGCCGCCGCCACGGCAGCGGCGTTCGATCATTCCTGAGGCCGGCAACCGGGACGAGGAGCGATAGAGACACGCGGCGGCATGTTCTTCGCCGATTGCGTCAGTTTCGGTTGGCGTCGAGAAATTCCAACAGCGCCGCGAAATAGGCCTCGGGCTCTTCCCACATGATCACATGGGTGCTGTTCTTGAAGGTGTGGACTTCGGCGGGTGGCAGCGCGTCAGCCATGCGCTGGCCGACACCGGCATCGTAACGTCCGGTCATAATCAGTGCCGGCTGCGCGATCCGGTGCAAATCGGCAATCCGGTTCCAATCCTTCATGGCGCCGGTGTAGCAGAATTCGTTGGCGCCCTGGAGCGCAACGAATGGCGCCGGATTAAAGCCGAGAATGGATCGGTTGAGCGCGTCGGGCCAAATTTCCAGGCAGCACACATAACGGTAATTCAGAAGCGTCACCGCCGCCTCATATTCAGGATGGTTGAACATGCCGCGTGCCTCGTAGCGCTGCATCATCGCTTCGGTCTCGCTGCCGAGTACGCGCCGCAGGCGCATCTGTTCGCTGACCGAGTGGGCGATATCGGCCGATCCGTTGGCGATGATGAGAGACTTAAACCTGTCCGGATAAGTCAGAGCATATTCAATGCCGAACCAAGTGCCCCAGGAATGGCCGTAGAGATGAACGGTGCCAAGACCCATCGCCGCGCGCACGGTTTCGGCCTCGCGCACATAGCGTTCCAGCGTCCATAGCGCTGGATCGTCCGGCTTGTCCGATTCACCGCAACCGAGTTGATCGTAGCAGACGACCCGATAACCCTTATCGGCCAGCCAGGAGTGCGAATCCCGAATATAATCGCACGCCATACCGGGGCCGCCATTGAGGCAAAATAAAACTTCATCGCCAGTGCCGAAGCTGTAGGTGACCAACTTGTAGCCATCGACCTCTACACTGCTGATTTCGTCGGCTTTGCGCTCATCGATCATTTTTTTAGTTCTCGAAATGGCTGCGACAGAAAGACCAATGCGTCAGCGCCAATCAGCTCCGCACAAAGCGGAGAATCGGGTCCAGATATGTGCCTTCGAAACCGTCCGATTTGAGTAAAAATAACTTGCTCCAAACGAAGGAAACTCGCCTAGCGGCTCTTGCCGATGCCGTAGTCCTTGGCCCAGCCGAGACCGGCGCGGGTTTCGCCCTCGGGCCGGTACTCGCATCCGACCCAACCGTCATAGCCGAGCCGGTCGAAGAGCGCGAACAGATAGGGATAGTTTATTTCGCCAACCACCGGCTCATGGCGTCCCGGCACGCCGGCGATCTGAACATGGCTGGTGATATCGAGGTCGCGCTCAAAGCTGTGGGCGAGGTTCCCTTCCATGATCTGCAAATGATAGACGTCATATTGCAGATAGAGGTTGTCGCTGCCAACCGCCTCGATCACGCGCCGCGCCTGTTTTGAGCCGTTCAACAAATAGCCCGGCATGTCGATACTGTTGAGCGGCTCGATCAGAGCGCGCACGCCGCGCGCGGCGAAATAATCCGCCGCATGACTAAGATTGGCTATATAGCATTCTTCATAGGGTGCCCGCTCGGCGCCCTCTGGCACGAGACCCGCCATCACATGGACCTGGTTGCAGGCCAGCGCTTCGGCATATTCGCCGGCCAATTCGACCGCCGCGCGGAATTCTGCCTCGCGCCCCGGCAGCGCGGCCAAACCACGCTCGCCGGCGTCCCAATCACCGGGCGGCAAATTAAATAGCGCCTGAACCAGACCATGCTTCGCCAACGTCTGTTTCAGTTGATCGGTCGAGTATTCGTAAGGAAAGAGATATTCCACCGCCTGAAAGCCGCATTCGGCAGCGGCAGCAAAGCGCTCAAAAAAATCGATGTCCTGAAACAGAAAACTTAGATTGGCGGCAAATTTTGGCATGATTCGACCCTAGGAATTGGCTGAAATATTTGCGGCTACATTGGCCGCGCCGCTGGTGGGAAACTGAATCTCGAAGCTGAATATGCACCCTTCGCCGACTTCAGAGGTAATTTTCAAATCGCCGCCCATGGCAGCGATCCTCTTGCTGGCAATGGCGAGGCCCAACCCAGTCGCGCCCTTGATACGCTCCCCTTCGTTCTTGTGAAAAGGCTCGAAAATATGGGCCAATTCAACGTCGGAATAGACCGCGCCACGGTCGCGAACTTCGAAAACATACACATCATCATCCGCCCGAGAGACGGCAAATCGCACGGAGCCCTTCTCGTTCGTGTTCATCGCATTGGCCAGCAGAAACTCGAGAACGTCGCGCAGCAATCCGGCGTCGCCATTGACGACGCAATATCCCTCCGCCGAAATTTGCACTTCCAGGCCAATGCCGCGTTCAGAGGATTTACGTACCGTTTCAGTGCGGAGCTTGTTGATAAAATCGCCAAAGTCGAAATCGGCCGGTGCGAATTCGCCACCCGCCGCGTCCATGCGCGCAATCTCCACCACGTCGCCGACGATGGCGGAAAGGTTTTTACAGTTCTGCGCAAGATCGTCGATGGATTGACGCTGCGTTTCGCTTAAATTCGACTCTCCGCGCAGGTTGAGCACGCCGTTCAAAAGGGCGTTGATCGGCGCATCAAGTTCGTTGCTCAAATCCGACAAAAATAGTGATTTTTGCTGGCTGCTGAAATCGGCCTGTAAGCGGGCGCGCGCGAGTTCCTCGTTGGCAGAGTTAAGTTCCTCAACGGTGATGTGCAGGCGCTTCGCCATGTCGCCAAGCTTATCTGCGCGTTGCTCCAAGGCGCGGTTTTTAGCCCGGGCATCAGCCACGATGGCGAACACGATCAAAAGTCCGACGCCGCTGATGACAATGAATGAATTGAGGCCAAGCGTGGTCTCGCCGCCGCCCTGGAATATCACGTCCTTGAGAATGACGAACACCAGCGCGATGCCGCCGATCAAGGCGACGGCCACTCCGAAATATCGATAGCGGTTTAATAGATCCCCGAAGGATCGCTGATTAGAACTTTGATCTGCCATTTCGCCCTGTCCGCCCGGCCGGCATTGTGCACCATTCAAGCCGCCATGTGTCGCGAAAAAGCCGGTTGACGTTACGCCGCCTAGCACTAATCCTGCCCGCTCGCCCTTAACATTATTTGCGGGACCGACATGCGAACGGAACTTGGCGACCTAAGCGATTTAGAAGCCCTGCAACGGGTTGTAAATATCTCCGGATTGAGCCTGATCGAAGCCGGCTGCGCCGCCGGCGATACAGCGCGCCGCTTGGCCGAACTCGGCGCACGAGTGCTGGCAGTCGAACCGGACAAGTTGCAGGCCGAGAAAAACCGCGCCGCGCCGGCCGTGCCGGGCGTCACCTTCGTCGAAGCCGGCGCCGAGGCGTTGCCCGCCGAGGACGCCAGCATGGATGGCGTGTTGTTTTTCCGCTCGCTGCATCACGTGCCGCGCGATTTGATGGGCGCCGCCCTGATTGAGGCGACGCGCGTCCTCAAGCCGGACGGCTTTCTCTATGTCGCCGAGCCCGGTATGGAGGGCAGCCATTTCACCATGATGCGGCCCTTTAACGACGAATTCGAGGTGCGCACCCTGGCCCAGCAAGCCCTGGGCAGGAGCGCCCGCCCAAATTTCGAAGAAACCGCGCGCTATGTTTATATGCAGCGCCCCCGGCATGAGAGTTTCGACGCCATGGTGACCAAATTCTCCTCGCTCTCCTACAACCCGATCGCGCGCGAGTTGATCGAGCAGGACGACGTGCGGAATAACTTCGAGGCCGGCAAAACCGCTGATGGTTATGTGTTCGAGCAGCCGATGCTGATCAATTTTCACCGTGGCGTGCGCGGCCGCAACTAGACGCAAAGACGCGATGCCCGAAATGCGCAATAGAGCGGTGGTTCTGGTCGAACGGCCAGAAGGAATTCCCGAGGCACAGCATTTTGAGCTGCGCGAGACGGCCATGCCAGAGGCCGGCGACGGCGAAATTCTCATCCGCAACCGTTTCTTGTCAGTCGACCCGGCGATGCGCGGCTGGGTCAATGCGGCAGCAAACTATTCCGAGCCGGTCGCCATTGGCGACGTCATGCGCTCTTTCGCTGCCGGTGAAGTGATCAGTTCCAACCACCCGGCGTACGCACCGGGAGATCTGGTCTGCGGCATGTTTGGCTGGCGCGACTATGCGGTCTCGGATGGCAGCAATGTTGTGTTCCGCCACGACATGGCGCAAGGCCCACTGTCCGCCAGCCTCGGTATTCTTGGCGTGAACGGCATCACCGCCTATTTCGCCCTTCTCGATATTGGCGCGCCCCAGGCAGGAGAGACGGTTGTCGTCTCCACGGCGGCAGGCTCGGTCGGCAGTGCAGTCGGCCAGATCGCCAAGATCAAGGGCTGCCGCACCGTCGGCCTTACTGGTAGCGGCGAGAAGGTTCAGCAATGTTTGGGCGAATTCGGTTACGACGCCGCCATCGACTACCGCGCCGGCGATCTTGACCAAGCGCTGGCCGCGGCCTGCCCGGATGGCGTCGATGTTTATTTCGACAATACTGCCGGGGCCATCTCGGATGCGGTTTACCGCCATCTCAATATTCGCGCGCGCTGCGTCGTCTGCGGCACCGCGTCTCAGGCTAGTTGGGAGCCATGGCCGGACGGCCCACGCATCGAACGCCATCTGCTGGTCAAGCGGGCACGCATCGAGGGGTTCATTTTATTCGATTACGCCGCGCGTTACGACGAAGCGCGCGCCCAACTCAGCGATTGGCTGGCCGCGGGCAAGCTCACCTACCGCGAACATATTCTCGACGGGCTGCACGAAGCGCCCGGCGCCATCGCCCGCCTCTATGCCGGCGAAAACAATGGCAAGCTGCTGATCAGGCTTGTTTGAAGAAGCGCCCTCAGATGCCGGGCGGACGCCTCCGCGACATTATTATCGCACCCGCAAGCGCCGGGCGGACGCCTCCGCGTCCTTGGCTCGGGGCTACCCCGTATTAGCTCTGGCGCGCAGTCCCGCTTGCCAGAACGTAACATGCAGCCTGGTTTGGCGCGTTAATGGCTTAATCGCGCCTCTTCACTTTGCGGCATTCGGCGCGGAGCGCATCCAGGCCGGCTTTGAGGGCATCACGCAACAGCCAGATATCGCCTGAATAGCACAGGAAGTCGAAACCCATCCGATTGAGGGCAACACCGGTTTCCACATTTTCGGCGATCCGCCCGAGCGAGATATCATGCTTGCGGCAGGCGCGCGCCGCGCGCCTCATCGCGGCAGTAAATTCTGGATGATCGAATTGCGCCGGGATGCCCATATCGACGCTCAAATCAAAATGCCCAATCCAGATGCCGGCAACACCGCCAAGCGCCGCGATGGCGTCGATGTTCTCGATGCCCTGGCGCGTTTCGATCTTGGGGAAAAACACCGTCTCGCGGTTGGCGCGCTGGAGTTTCTTCGCCGTATCGCCAGGTTGATAGCGGTCATGCGCGATGCCGAGCGCCACCCCCCGATGGCCCTGTGGCGGATAGCGCATATGGCTCAACATCTCGCGCGCTTCCTCCGCCGAGCCCACCTTGGCCGGCTGGATCGCGTCGGCGCCCATATCGCAGGCGCGCGCGATCACGTCATAATCGCCGACCGCCGTGCTGACGATAGCCGGCACGCCGGCGGCCTGGTAATAGCGCAGCATGCGCTTCAGGCTGTCATAGTCGAAGCCGCTATGCTCCATGTCGATGATGGCGAATTCACAGCCCGCCGCCTTGAGAATATGGCCCATGCCGGGGCTGTTGAATTCGACCACGAAGGTGCCGAGCTTCAAGCGCTGCGTTGCCACCATGTTGCGCATTGTCGCTGTCACGGTTTGTCATCGACATAGCCATAATCGCGCAGCGCACATTCGGGCGTGATCCAGCCTTCGCGCAAATCCTCCGCGATCATTTCAGGTGCGCGTTCTTTTGGCGGACCATAACCGCCGGCGCCGGGCGCCGTGAGACGCACGCGCGCGCCCGGCGCGATCTTCGCGTTGGAAAATTTGCTCGGCGATATCTTGCCGAAGGCTTCGGTGAAGGTTTGCCATTCGCCGCCGTCGGCATCCTGGTAAGCCAGCCCGCCTGTCGCCCCCGGCCCGCCGCCCAACAGGCCCCAGGGTTGGATGGTGTGGCGGTCAGAAACCGAGCTCACCGTAATCTCCGTACCGACGGCGCGAAATGTTTTTGACACCGAGTGGGCGCCCCGGAAGCGCCCTGGCCCGGCGCTATCCGGCTCCAGTCTGAACTCCTCGATCAGCCAGGGATAGCGCACCTCAAAAACCTCAATTGGCACCATGCGTGAATTGCCGTTGATGCAATTGACCGCCTCGTTGCCATCGGCGAACGGCCGCCCGCCCCAGGCGGCGCAGGTGAAGTCGTAGCACACGACATATTCATCGCTCCGTGCATCATGCGCACCAAAGAGAAAATTGCTGTGCGTTCCGGCGTCGGTGGCAAAGGCGCGCTCGGGCACGCATTGGGCCATCGCGCCAATGATGGTGTAGGCGATACGGATATGGGTTTCGGTATTGCCGCCGACGCAGGTTGCGGGATAATCGCAATTCAGCAAAGAGCCGCCCGGCGCCACGATCTTGATCGGCCGAAAGCATCCGGAATTTTTCGGAATCGACGCGTCGGTGAGATGCAGGATGGCGTTGTAGGCCGACGACCAGGCGACCGAAAGCACGGCATTGATCGGGCCTTTCGCTTGGTGATCGGAGCCGCTGTAATCGACCACCACTTCCTCGCCCTGCACATGCACATCGACATGAATCTTGTAGGGCTTGGCCTCGATGCCGTCATCTTCCATATAGTCTTCGAAGCTGTATTTGCCGTCGCGAATTTCACCGATCTCGGCCCGCATGCGGGTCTCGGAATAATCCATCAGATCGTTGACGGTGCCGGTAAAAATTTCCGCCCCATATTTCTCGATCACCGCCTGAAGGCGCGCCGCGCCGACATCGACGGCGCTAATCATGGCGCGGTAATCGCCGTAATTGTTGCGCGGCGTGCGCACATTGGCGAGCATCAGCTTCCACACCTCGTCGACATCCTTGCCGGCTTTCTTGATCTTCACCGGTGGCACACGCAAACCCTCATGAAAGATTTCCGTCGCCTCACCGGCGAAGCCGCCCGGCACCATACCGCCGACCTCAGCAACATGGCCGATCGCCACGGCGTAGCCGTACAGCACGCCATCCACGAAAACCGGCTTGATGAAGCTGTGCTCGGGGGTGTGCATGCCGCCCCGGTAAGGATCGTTGGTGACGATCACATCGCCTTCCTGAATGCTCTCATGCGGGATCTCCTCCGCCGTTGTTTTGAGCACCAGCGGCATGCCGCCTATTTGCGAAGGGTTGAATTCGGCGACGCCGATCATCTCGCCCTGGGTGTTGCCGAGGCCGCAGGTGAAATCCATGCCCTCGTTGAAGATCGTCGAATAGGCGGTCTTCATCATCGTCAGGCCCATCTCGCGGCAAATCGAGACCAGCGTAGAATCGATGATGTTCATGGTGACCATGTCCATAGCGGGTTCCGTTTCGTTCAGCGGAAGGGAGGTTCGTCGAAGCTACGAAGTTTCCGCGAATGCAGCGCCTGATGGCCAACACCCTCGCGCATCATGTCGACCGCCTCCAGGCAAATGCGAAGATGCTGACTAACGCGTTCGGCATAAAAGGCATTGGCCATGCCGGGCAGCTTGATCTCGCCGTGCAGCGGCTTGTCCGAGACGCAGAGCAAGGTGCCGTAAGGCACGCGCAGGCGAAAGCCGTTGGCCGAGATGGTTGCTGATTCCATGTCCACCGCGATGGCGCGCGATTGATTGAAGAAGGTGGAAAGCGCATCATATCGAAGCTCCCAGTCGCGATCATCGGTCGAGACCACGGTGCCGGTTCTCAAATGTTGCTTCAATTCCTGGCCGTCCTGTTGGGTGACTTTGCTGACCGCGGCGGTCAACGCCAACTGCACTTCGGCAATCGCCGGAATCGGCACTTCGAGCGGCAGATCATGATCGAGCACATGGTCAAGGCGGGCATAGGCATGGGCGAGAACGTAATCGCCGAGGCGCTGAGTGCGGCGCAAGCCGCCGCAATGGCCGACCATCAACCAGCAATGCGGGCGCAGCACCGCGACATGGTCGGTGATGGTCTTGGCATTTGACGGGCCGACGCCGATATTGACCAGCGTCACCCCCATGTGATCGTCCTTCACCAGATGATGGGCTGGCATTTGTGGCGGCTTCTCTGCGCGCTCGCCGGAAGATGGCATATCGCTCAGGCGCGGATTGACATGCACTGTGTTGCCGGGCTCGACAAAGGCGCGAAACGTCGTGCCGCTCTCGATTTCACGCATACCAAACTCAACGAATTCGTCGACGTACCGTTGATAGTTGGTGAACAGAACGAAGCGCTGAAAATGCCCGGGCGAAGTGCCGCTATAGTGGCGCAGACGAGACAGTGAATAATCCACACGCTCGGCGCTGAAAAGCGACAAGGGTTTGGCTGTGCCGGCCTTGTGGCGGTAGGTGCCATTGGCAATATTGTCGTCGATTTCGGCCAGATCGGGCATGTGAAAGCAGCGCGACAGATCGGCCACCTGATCTTGACGCAAATCGGCGGTCAATGTCTCCAACGCAAAGGTCAAGGGTATCTGGCGCCGTGAAATGCCGACCCAAAGCGGCCCGCCATGATTGTCGAGCAACAATTGCAGCTGTTCGAGGTAATAGCTGCGGAACAGCTCCGGATTGGTAAGAACGGCACTATAGGGGCCGGCTTCCGCCACCGCGCCATAGGCCAGGCCGCTGCGTGCGCGGTCGCGGCCCGGCGCTACCTCGATCCAAACCGCCGGGTAGCGCGCATTGGCTTTCTCTAAATTCTCGGCGTCGCCGGCGAAACGCTCGAAATGTTCGCCCAATAGATCGTGGCCTTTGGCGTAAATCGCCGCGAGCCGCACCACCGCTGCCTCGGCGTCGCTAAACGCCTCGGCTTCGTCCATCACATGTTGGGGCGGCATCTGGCTCATATCGTTTTCCCGTCGCGCTAACCAATTCCAATGATGCGCCACGGCAGCGTTTTTTCATAGCCACCGCGCACGGCTATACTGTGTTCTCACGGGACAATGGAGGGGGCATATGAAAAAACGAGCGGTGGTTGTTACCGGAACCTCAACCGGTATCGGCGAGAGCACGGCGGCGCATCTCATCCAACAGGGATTTCATGTGTTTGGCAGCGTGCGGCGCGAAAATGACGGCGAACGCCTGCGCGGCCAACTGGGCGACGCATTTATTCCGCTCAATTTCGACGTGACGGATGAGGACGCGATCAAGCGCGCCGCGTCACAAGTAGAACAGGCGCTCGGCGGCGCCACGCTTGCGGGCCTGGTCAACAATGCCGGCATTGCGACCAGCGGACCGCTGGCGCATCTGCCGCTCAAGACGTTTCGAGATTTGATGCACGTCAATTTGTTCGGCGCCGTCGCGGTGACCCAGGCCTTCCTGCCGCTGTTGGGCTGCGAGCGTGCGCGGACTGGCCGGCCCGGACGCATCGTCAATGTGAGTTCGGTCGCGGGCAAACAGGCGCTGCCGTTCACGGCGGTCTATTCCGCTTCCAAGCATGCACTGGAAGCGGTTTCGGAAAGCCTTCGGCGCGAGCTCCTGTTGTTCGGCATCGATGTGATCATCGTTGCCCCGGGGCCCGTGGCGACGCCGATCTGGAACAAAGGCGGAAAACTCGACACCACATCGTACCAAGAGACCGAATATGGGCCCGCCCTTGCGCGGTTTAAGGAGTACGCGGCGGATATCGGCCCCAAGGGCTATCCGCCGGAGCGCATCGCGCGCGTTATCCATGAGGCGCTCACCACAGCGTCGCCAAAGACGCGCTACGCCCCGGTGAAAGGAAAATTCGTGAACTAGATCCTGCCCAGCCTCCTGCCGAAGCGTTTTGTCGACCGCAAGATCGGCCGCGCGGTGGGCCTGTTGAAATAGGAGAGAGAAATGAACGGCGATCAAACAGCGCTTGAAGGCGGCTGCCAATGCGGTGCCGTACGCTATGCGGTTCGCGGTGAGTTGCGCGGCGTGGTGAATTGTCATTGTGATATGTGCCGGCGTCTGCACGGCGCCTTTGGTGCCTATACCAAAGTTGAAAATGCCGCGCTTTCTTTGGTCGAGGAAAGTGGGCTGACTTGGTACGCTTCTTCGGATAAGGCACGGCGCGGATTTTGCCGGGTGTGCGGCGCCAGTCTCTTCTGGCAGCCGAGCGGAGCACAAACCACCTCGATTGCCGCCGGAACTCTTGATCCGCCGAGCGGACTGACAACCATCGGCCATATCTTTACCGGGGAAAAAGGTGATTTCTACGACATCGTCGATGATCTCCAACAATTCGCGGGCTCGGCGGAAGGTAAAATGGACACCACCGACGCTTGACTCGGCAGAACGAGAGAGCACACTTCCGCCTCTCTTCCACACGCTTCTGGAGCACTGAAACATTATGAAACTATACGATTTCAAGATGGCGCCGAACCCCCAACGGGTGAACATGTTCCTCGCCGAAAAGGGCATCGAGATTCCGACAATTGAAATCAACACGCGCGATCGCGCGCAATTTGCCGATTCCTTCAAGGCGGTCAATCCGATCAGCCAGGTGCCGGTGCTGGAACTCGACGACGGCACCTACATCTCGGAAACTATGGCGATATGCCGCTATCTCGAGGAACTCCATCCCGAGCCGGTGCTGTTCGGGCGCGACGCCAAAGAAAAAGCGATGGTTGAAATGTGGAGCCGGCGTGCCGAGTTCATGGGCTATCTCTCCGCCGCCGACATGCTGCGCAATTCATCGCCGATTTTTGAGGACCGTGGCTTACCTGGCGTACCGAGCGGCGTGCCGCAAATCGCTGAATTGGTCGAGCGCGGGCGCAATTCCATGGGGCGCTTTTTCGCGCTGTTCGATGACCGCCTGGGTGCGGCCAAGTACGTCGCCGGCGATGCCTTCTCGGTGGCCGATATCACGACCTTCGTCACCATCCGCTTCGCCGCGCGGGTCGAGGTCAAGCCGCCCGCAGATTGCGCCAGCATCTCGCGCTGGCTCAAAGAAGTGGAATCGCGCCCCAGCGCTGCTGCGGTATAGCGAACCGTTTAGCTCATGAAACTTTGACGTTACTGGCGTCGCTTTGGCGCACGCGACTTTCCGCGTTGCCAATTCAGCGAAACGAATCTCGCCATGCACAGCCACTGGCCGAACAGTTAGATAGCCCGGCCAGTGCCGGTCAGTATGCCTCGATACCGGGCAAGCCTGCCCGCAATCAGGTCAGCGTTTGTTGACCCTGTCTTTGAGTGTCTTAGACGCTTTGAAACGCACGCCCTTGCTGGCACTGATCTTGATCGCCTCGCCAGTTGCTGGGTTACGGCCTTTGCGCGCGCCGCGCTTGTAAACCGAAAACGTGCCGAGAGTGGTGCGCACGGATGTGCCCTTCTTCAGGGCCTTGCCCATTTCATCCAAAGCCGTCTTAACGGCCTTTGAAGCATCGCTCTTTGTCATGCCGCTGCTTTTGACAACGGCTTCGATGAGTTCGCCCTGATTCACGATGAGTCTCCTCTATGCTATGCCGTGCGCCCGGATCAACCGAGTGCGTTACGGTTACGCCAGTTCCGAATCGAAAGATTAACCACACTCAGGTTGATTGCATTCGCCGCCAAGCGCAATTGGAAAATGCCGTTCATGGAAAATCACGACCGCGGCCCGGTCAATGCGTTTGACCCGCACGCGTTCCGCTTCAGCTGCCGTAGCGCTCCCGCAGATGCTTTCCAACATACCTGTCGACCGGGACCGGGCTCCGCTCTCGCAAAACGCGCCGAAGCATTCAGCGGCCTCGGTCTGACGCTACGCCCTCCGTGCGGGCTCAATGCGGCCGGCCTTACAGAGCCAGCCAAACTGAACATTCCATCTGCCACTAGCGCCGCGCGGCAGGAAGCGACGAGCGCCCATCCGGCAGCGCTTGTCGGGGCATGAACGGGATAGAGCTCGAGATCGAGTAACCGTTGCAGCGGGCAAACCATTCTTGCGGAATCTGAATGCAGATTAGGGTAGCATCGCTACGCAGTTGCGACAGCAGGGCCTTCACATAGATGACGAATTTCGCGCACATCGTTGATATAAAACCATTGTTTAGCGGTAGCGCGGCGTCCCGCAAGACCGCAATTCAGGGTCTCGGCAACGCCATCGAGAAAGATGGTGTATTCGTCGCGGCGGGGCTGCCCGACGGCTGGCATCGCGAGCGGCGCGCTGCCGCCCTACTCGCCTTTTTCGGCCTTTCGGATGCAGATAAGTTGTGCCTCGCGACACGCCGCGTCCGGGCTGATAGTCCGCGTAGTTACCGCGGCTATGTGTCGACCCTGAAGGATGGCTGGGCGTACAACGAATTTTTTGATATCGGCCCCGAGCGGGTGCTCGCCAAACCCGCCCTTCAGGCAGCACAAATTTTTACCGAGACCAATGTGTGGCCGGCATGGCCGCCGTTTCCGAACTGGCGTGCCGAGATACTGGCTTATCACGGCGCGATGGAAAAAACTGGCACTTCGATCTTATCGGCGGCGGGCGAATATCTCGGCTTGCCGCAAGGCAAAATCGCAGCGCTTTTTGCCAATGCCGGATCGACGCTGCGGCTGCTCAACTATCCGCGCAAACCGGACGGTGCCGCCATCAAAGAGGAAATGCCGCTAGAAGACGGCACGCGCCTGGTGACAGGACGCCATATCGATGCCTGCGCCTTTTCACTTCTGTGGCAAGGACAAGCCGGCTTGCAAGCGGAAACGCCAGGCGGCCGCTGGTTGGACATACCGCATCAACCCGATTGCGTTTCTGTGCATGTCGGATCGGTGATGGAATTTCTCACCGCCGGGCGGTGGCGCGCCACGCCGCACCGGGTTCTCGACAGCGGCGCGGCGCGCGGCGCGATCGGATATTTTCATGAACCCAATCTCGATGCCGAACTGTCACCGCTCATTGTGACGCCGGCGGTCCAAGCACCGGGCACGGCTGGGTTAACTTACGGTGGGCATTTGCTCGAGCGCTTCGCGCGTTACGAGGGCCTGGAAGACCTCGCCGCGTCAGCCGCCAGCTGAAACCAGCCTGGACAACGAACCGCCGGTCGCGCTGGCTTGGCGTATTTTGATATGGGGCTTGTAGTAAAAAACCCATCACGACCTTCACCGTTGGCACCGTGCTACCCCCTTCGAGATGACGAGGTGCCATATCGCCGACAATATATTTCCCGCCATTCGCTTGCACCAGCGCCTTGCCTACCGCCATATATTTACCGCGGTAAAGCACATGAAAGAGCCGTGTATTGCTGCGCAAAATATGTTTGACTGCCGGCCATCAAGATAGAAATCGGGAAACCAGGGAGTTCGAAAGATGGCCAACATCTATTACAACCTCAAATTCAGCGGGCTGGTTTCGCCCGTCGAAGGCAAGCCAGGCACGTTTCAAGCCCTCGGCGGCGCCGACAGCAACGACATTTCCTGCACCATTGGATCGGGCGGCGTGAAGGGCAAAGTCAGTCCGGGCACGGGCGGCAGCGCAACATTTGAATCCGTGGTCGTGGTTACCGGCAAGGACACGTTCGACGAAAAGGGCAAGATCACCTTTGGTAAAAGCGGCAAGCACGGCTTTAGCTTCGCCACCGTCGGCGCCGGCTCCTATGGCGCGGGCCCGGCCAAGGGCGGTATGCACGGCGCCGTCACCTGGCGCATCACACGCGCCTTTGGTCAGTTCAAAGGCGCCAAGGGCTACATCACCTCAAACTTTGCCGTTGACGGCAAAGGCCGTTTGACCGACCACCAAATCGGCAATTTCAACAAGAAATAAATTCGTGGGGCACTGCGGAATATCTATTCTCCACAGTGCCCCGGCAGCTTATGCGCGTTTTGCCACTTCCCCGGCGGGGGTAGTTGCCAAGTTCAGCTGGCGCCGCCGCGATAATTAGCTGGCGCGAACTTTGGATGGCCTCAACTCGGGCGGACAGCTTGGCCTCGAATGCTTTGTCGCCCGCGCCGTATTCTGGTTAGATATGACCATGCATGTGCGAGAAAAGCGGATAGCCGGGCAAGCTTGCTACGAAATCGTCGAGGAAGTTGAGCGTTCGACGGGCACCGGATACCGCGTCATCGTCTCTTTGGGCAATGACAAGGAACCGGCCAATGCCTTGCGTCGGCACCACGCGAATCTGGTTAGCCTCGAACGCGCCCTTCAACGGATTGAACCCTTGCGCGACGCGGACCAAAAAATCGCGCGTAAATGCGATACGTTGAACCACCGCATCGACCGGGAAAAACAGAAACTCATCCAATTATCGGACGCCATCGAATCTTTGGCCAATCCGCCGGAGGAAAGAAACCGAGCGCTAAAACTGATAGTGAACGACCCGGAATCGAAGACGCTGCCCGAGTCCGACGATTAGTAAAATGCCGGGTTGGGCACTATTTCCATTCAAATATTTCCTCGATATTCTGACGGATGAGGGCTCAAGACATAGCCATTTTGTGCGCATTGACGGTCGCGTTTGTTTTAAGTTTAGGCTTATTCGCAGGCTTTCACGCGCGAGCTGAGAACGTCGAAACCGGGAGCGTCGAGAAAACCCGGACCACGCTCTACGGCACGATCACGGGCGGCGATTAGAGCTGGGAGATAGTAAATGGCGAATAGACCAACAGAACTGACGCCGGCACTGCATGATTATGTGCTGGCGCACGGATTTCGCGAGGACGATGTCCTCAAGCGTTTGCGCGAGGAAACGCAAAGCCATGAATGGGCGATCATGCAGATCACGCCGGAGCAAGGCGCATTCATGGCGATCTTGGCGGAACTGATCGGCGCCAAACGCTATCTCGAAATCGGCGTCTTTACCGGCTACAGCTCGCTCAGCGTGGCGCTCGCCATGGGCCCGGGCGGGCATGTCACCGCGCTCGACAGCAACGAAACTTATACTGCGACGGCAAAGCGATATTGGCAGGAAGCAGGGCTGGCGGAGAATATCGAGCTGCGTCTCGGAGACGCGCGCAAATCGCTGGCGGATCTGCTGGCGGAAGGCCAGGCGGGTAGTTACGACTTTGCTTTCATCGATGCCGATAAATCGGGCTATGACAGCTATTACGAGGCTTGCCTCGATTTGGTGCGCCCCGGCGGCCTGTTGGCGCTCGACAATATGTTCCATCACGGCCGGCTCGAATCGCGCGATAAATGGACCGACGATACGCCGGTGATCGACGCCCTCAATGCCAAGATCAAAGCCGACCAGCGGGTGAGCGTCTCCATGGTGCCGATCGGAGACGGGCTGACCTTATGCCGCAAACGCCCGTAATAAAGCGCACCGGGAATTGCCGTTCTTGACGCACTCCAAGCCGCGACAGACATTATTCTGAATTCAAAGAACAGCGAAAGACAGACATGACAGCCGAAAATTATTTCACCCGCCGCGACGGCGGTGAATACGCCTATACCATCGAAGCGACGAAACTAAAATTCGGCGTCGGCGCGATCGGCGAAGTGGGTCAGGACGCCAAGGCGCTCGGCATGACGCGCGTGGCGCTTTATACCGATCCGCGCGTTGCAAAACTCGAACATGTCGATACTGCCGCGCGCGCGCTTCGCACCGCCGGATTGGACGTCGAGATCTACGACCAAGTGGCTGTAGAGCCGACCGACCGCTCCTTCCGCGCCGGGACCCAGTTCGCGAGCGAAGGCGGGTTCGACGGTTTTGTATCTATTGGCGGCGGTTCGGTTATGGATACCGCCAAAGCGAGTAATCTTTATTCCACCTATCCCGCAGATCTGCTCACCTATGTAAATCTGCCAGTGGGACAAGCCCAACCCGTTCCCGGTCCACTAAAGCCGCACATTGCCTGCCCGACCACGTTCGGCACCGCCAGTGAATGCACCGGCATGGCGATCTTCGACATGTTGGAGATGGAGATGAAAACGGGCATCGCACACCGCGAATTGCGCCCGACGCTCGGCATTCTCGATCCCGCTGCGTTGACCTCCATGCCACCGCTCGTGGTCGCGGCCAATGCCTTCGATGTATTCAGCCACGCTATCGAAAGCCTGACTGCGATACCCTATACGGAACGCGCAGCGCCCAAGACGTCGAACCTTCGCCCGATGTACCAAGGTTCCAACCCCTATAGCGATATCGCTTGCAGTGAGGCAATCCGGCTAATCGGCGCCAATATCGAGCGCGCCATGAAAGAGCCCGACGATGTATCGGCGCGTGAGCCGCTAATGTTTGCCGGCATGTTGGCCGGCATCGGCTTCGGCAATTCCGGCTGTCATGTGCCGCACGCCATGTCCTATGCCGTCGCCGGGCTGGTGCGTGACTATCATCCCGAGGGTTGGCCGGACGACCACGCGATGGTGCCGCACGGCATCTCGGTGATCGTCAACGCGCCGGCGGTGTTCCGCCTGATGGGCCCGTCCGCAGCCGGGCGCCATTTGCGCGCGGCCGGGGCGATGGGCGCCGATATCCGCAATATCCCCGACGAACGGGCGGGGGAGGTCCTGGCCGAGCAAGTGATCCGGCTGATGCGCGCGACCGGACTACCCAACGGCCTCTCCGGACTTGGCTATGGCGAGGCTGATATCGAAGCCCTGACCGACCGCACGCTGCCGCAAAAGCGCCTGCTCGATATCGCGCCGCGTAAAATTTCACGCGCCGATCTCAGTCAATTGTTCAAAGATTCGATGACGTACTGGTAAGCGCAGAACGCCGGAGGGGCAGCGATATGACAGTTAAAGTTTATGCGATGACTTGCGGGTGGTTGACCGCCGACCTTGATTTGATGTTGGCCGATGCGCCGGGCAGAATCCACTTTCCGGTGCCAGCCTATCTGATCGATCACCCCAAAGGCCGGGTTCTATTCGATAGCGGCCTGCATCCAGATTTGCAAACCGACGCGCCGGGCCGTATCGGCGCGGAAATGGCCGGTTTGTTTCAAGCTGAATTTCGACCCGGAGAAGAGATCGACGCGCGCCTGGAAGCGCTCGATATCGCCGCCGATTCCATCGATTATATTATCAACTCCCATCTCCATTTGGATCATACGGGCGGCAATGAACTTATCCCCAACGCCAAGGTCATTATTCAGAAAAAGGAATGGGAAGCCGGGCACATTCCGGAATTGATCGAATCCAACACTTATTTTCCGGTCGATTATGACCACGGCCATCAAATCCAAACGATCGAAGGCGAATATGACCTGTTTGGCGACGGCACGGTGGTGACTGTTCCCACTTACGGCCATACGCCGGGGCATCAATCGCTCAAGGTCAGGCTGGCGTCGGGCGATATCATTCTGGCTGCCGACGCCTGCTATTTCCGCAAATCTCTTGAAAATCTGCATCTGCCCAATCTTGTTCACGACAAAGAGCAAATGATGGAATCCTTAAAAATGCTGCGCAGCTTGCAAACGGCTGGCGCGCGGATTTTTTACGGCCACGATCCCGAATTTTGGCAGGGCGTTCCCCAGGCGCCGCTCGAGCTGACGTAGCCCGCCTGGGAAATTCCGCACATCTGCAAAGTTGCCGTGTGCTATTGCGTTGAACGGCGACGGAGACTTTCAGCGAGCGCGTCGATCATCTCGGCGGAAATTCCCACTGAAGCGCCGATGCCCTCTTCCCTCCGGGCATATTGCAACGCCTCCAATGTGACCGGGCCAATCAACCCGTCCACCGCGCCCTGGTAATAGCCGAGCGCTGAAAGCAAACGCTGGACCGTCACGGTCCGGTGGCCGAGGGCCGCGGTTGTAACGGGGACGGGCACAAGCCGCGCGGATTCAATCTCAACGTTGATGGCTGCCGCCGCGCTGGTTTGATCAACCGCGTCTTGCACCGCCGCCAATTCATCGCCGACGAGTTTTGCCGCAAGCATTTGGCTATGGGTGCTGGCGCGAATGGCTAATTCCTTGTCGGGGCCGCCAGAGGCGACGAGAAACCATTTGGTTGCCGCGACCAGGTCGCGCGTGACGCCCAGGCCGTTGGCCAGCAATAGTCCGAGATTGTTTTGCGCCGATTGTTCACCCTGCTCGGCTGCCAAACTGTACCAGCGCGCCGCGGCCTTGAAGTCGCGCGCGACGCCGTGGCCGAGATGATACATGGTGGCGAGGTTATTCTGCGCGATGGCCAAGCCGCGCGCCGCCGCCTTGCCATACCATTCAACCGCGCGCACATAATCCTGCGGCACGCCGAGGCCTTTTTCATACAAATTTCCGATATTATTCTCGGCCAAAGCATTGCCCGCTCGCGCGGCTTGACGGTACCAGGCCAACGCGACGAGATGATCTTTCGGCGGGCCGAGCCCTTCGTCGAATAACGTGGCAAGATTGTAGATTGCTTCCGTCAAGCCCTGGGCCGCGGCCTTTTCATACCAGATCGCGGCCGTGGCGTAATTTTGCGTGACGCCCACGCCCCGGTCATAGGCGACGCCAAGTTCGAACTGAGCACTGGCGGAACCCCGATGCGCCGCCGAACGCAGGCGGCGCAACGCCAGCTCACCGTCCGGCGCACCGATTTCTCCGCGTCGCAACATATGCGCCAGAACCAATTCCGCCGGCGCAATGTTGCGTGCCGCCGCGCGTTCATACCAAAACGCCGCTTTTTCCACGTCGCGCTCGACACCCCAGCCATTGTCATAGAGCGCCGCGACATTGAACTGGGCATCGGCATCGCCGCCCTTGGCGAGGACAAGCCAGATATTGAGCGCCACCTCATAGTCGCCCCGAACGTAAGCGGCGTAGGCAGTATGGAAATTTGGCGGGGCCTTCTCTTGCGCCTGGAGCGCGCCAGCGATGGCAAACAACAGGGCGCTCAACGCCATAAGCTGGATGAGGCCGCCTCTCGCGGGGATTAGGAGTTTTCGCAATCGCTGCGCCTTCGCATCAAATATAACCAAAGGATAGTGGCGCCGGGCCAAGGGGAAAGTTAAATTCGCTGCACGTCATTCCCATGCGGTCGCACAACCATCCCGACCGACTAACTTATATCGATAAAAGAAAGAGGCGGACAGACACATGCGTTTGGAAAATAAAGTGGCGCTGATAAGCGGCGCCGGATCGGTCGGCCCGGGTTGGGGCAATGGCAAAAGCACAGCGGTGGCCTTCGCGCGCGAGGGTGCACGCATCTTTGCCGTCGATCTGGTGGCGGAAGCGGCGGCGGAAACGCAGGGCATTATCACCTCCGAAGGTGGCGTCTGCGAAACCCATAATTGCGACGTCACCGACGCTGACCAGGTCAAAGCCATGATCGACGCTTGCGTCGCCAAATTCGGGCGTATCGATATTCTAATTAACAATGTCGGCGGCTCGGTGCCGGGCGGTCCACGGGAGCTCAGCCTGGAGGATTGGCAAGGCCAGCTCGATTTCAACCTGACTTCGGCCTTTCTCGCCTGCAAATACGCGCTGCCTTATATGGAAAGCCAAGGCAGCGGCGCGATCGTCAATATTTCCTCTATCGCTGGCCTGCGCCACATCGGCAACGACCATGTTGGTTATTCTGCTTCCAAGGCCGGCCTGGTGCAGTTCGGTCGCGCGCTGGCGGTCAAATATGCACCGCTCGGCATCCGCTGCAATTCGATCTCTCCCGGCCTGATGCACACACCGTTGGTCGAGGTGCGCCTGGCCGCACAATATGGCGCCGGAGACACGGCGGCGCTGATTGAAAAGCGTGATAGGCAGGTTCCCATGGGCCATATGGGTGAGGGCTGGGACGTCGCCTACGCGGCCCTATTCCTGGCCTCGGATGAAGCCAAATATGTGACCGCCCACGACCTCGTCGTCGATGGCGGCCTCATCGCTGCAACTCACGGATATCAATAAATAGCCAGACGAGCGCCTGGCTCTGGCGGCGGGAACGCGCGGTCGATAGCGGCGAGGTCCTCATCCGTCAGCTGCATATCGCGCGCGGCGGCGACAGCGTCGACATGCGCCGCCGCGGTGGCCTTGGGGATCGAGACCATGTTGGGAAAGCGCAGCGTCCAGGCGACCGCTACCGTAGCGGTGGTGACGCCGTGGCCGTCTGCAATTTGTTCCAAGATGGCGTCCTGCAAGATGCTCCCTTGGTCGAGCGGCGAGTACGCCATCAGCGCGATATCGCGCGCCGTGCACCACGGCAACAATTCGGCTTCGATCGCGCGTTGAGCGGGATTGTAGAGGATTTGATTGACGCAAATTGCATCACCGCCGCTCGCAGCCATGGCGTCTTCCAATTCGCCGGCATCGAAATTACTGACGCCGTAGCGGCCGATCTTGCCATCGTCGGTCAAACGCTCGAAGGCCTCTATGGTTTCTTCCAACGGGTACGGGCTCGGCCAATGCAGCAGATAAAGATCGATATGATCGCAATTTAGGTGCTTAAGGCTGCGCTCGGCCGCCTTGATTGTGCCTTTCCGCGAGGCGTTGCTGGGCAACACCTTGGACACCAAATAGACCTCGTCCCGGCGCCCCCGGATGGCCTCGCTCACCACTTGCTCGGCGCCGCCGGAGGCATACATCTCCGCCGTGTCGACCAACCCGAGGCCGAGATCGAGACCGTATTGCAGGGCCGCCACTTCGGCTTTTCTTTGCCCGCGCTTTTCACCCATCTTCCAGGTGCCCAGGCCAAGCGCCGGTAGGCTTACCCCACCACGCGCGCTCACCATACGTTGTCTTTCCGTCATAGCGCTCCCCTCGCGAAGCTCCAGCCAAACATGCTAAACAATATCTCACAGAATGCATCGGAGAAGCGGATTATGGTGAAAGCATATGTGGCCGGGACTTTTGACACAAAAGGCGCAGAATTGCGCTACATCAAGGATCTGATCGAGGCCGCCGGGCTCGAGACCTGCCTGGTTGATCTCGGTACCGGCAAAGGCGATGGAGGCCTGGTGGATGTGCCCGCAGCGGAAGTAGCGGACCACCATCCAGAAGGCGCCCGAGCTGTGTTGCTCGGCGATGACCGCGGCCGCGCGGTGACCGCCATGGCCGACGCCTTCGCGAATTTCGTTCGTACCCGCGACGATATCGGCGGCATGATCGGCGCCGGCGGCAGCGGCAATACCGCCCTCGTCGCCACGGGGATGCGCGCCCTCCCCTTGGGCGTGCCCAAAATTCTGGTGTCGACCGTGGCCTCAGGCGATGTCGCGCCCTATGTCGGCCCCAACGATATTGCCATGGTTTACTCGGTGGCCGATGTCGCCGGATTAAACAGCATCACCCGCTCCGTACTCGGCAACGCAGCGCACGCCTTGGCCGGTATGATGCAGCACCAAGTTCCGCATGTGCCGGCGGAAAAACCAGCCATTGGCCTCACCATGTTCGGCGTCACCACGGTTTGCGTCGACCAGGTGAGAGCGCTGCTCGAGGCGGAGTATGACTGCCTCGTCTTTCATGCCACCGGCACCGGCGGACAATCGATGGAAAAGCTCGCCGAGAACGGCTTCGTGCGCGGCTGTATCGATGTCACCACGACGGAAGTGTGCGACCTGCTGATGGGCGGCGTGTTCAGCGCCGGAGAAACGCGCCTCGATGCCCTGGCGGCGGCGGGTCTGCCATATGTCGGCTCGTGCGGCGCGCTTGATATGGTCAATTTCGGCGCGCGCGAAACGATTCCCGAGAAGTACCGCGAAAGAAATATCTATATTCACAATCCGCAAGTCAGCCTGATGCGTACCAACGCCGAAGAAAACCGCGCCATCGGCGAATGGATCGGTAAAAAGCTCAATACGTTCACCGGACCGGTACGATTTCTCATCCCAGAGAAAGGCGTCTCGCTGATCGATGCCCCCGACATGCCGTTCCACGATCCGGCGGCGGACGCAGCCCTGTTTGAAGCGCTGGAGGCAACGGTGATCACCACCGAGGCGCACCAGCTTGTGCGCTGCCCGTTCCATGTCAACGATCCGGAATTCGCTGCGGCGCTAGTCGCCGCTTGGCGCGACATCGCAGAATAATAACGACGGGAGAACAATCGCATGGCCAAATTCGAGCGCGCGGCGCTGTTGGATAAATTTCACGCCATGGTCAAGGCGCGTGAGCCAATTGTCGGCGGCGGCGCCGGCACTGGGTTATCGGCCAAATGCGAAGAGGCCGGCGGCATCGATATCATCGCTATCTATAATTCCGGGCGCTATCGCATGGCCGGACGCGGCTCACTCGCCGGGCTACTCGCCTATGGCAACGCCAATGACATCGTCAAGGAGATGGCGGCGGAAGTCTTGCCCGTGGTCACGCACACGCCGGTGATCGCCGGCGTGAACGGCACCGATCCTTTCGTGATGATGGAAGTTTTCCTCACCGAGTTAAAGGCTATGGGCTTCGCCGGGGTACAGAATTTCCCCACCGTCGGTCTG
Organism: Pseudomonadota bacterium; assembly: GCA_027624955.1. Taxonomy (NCBI): domain Bacteria; kingdom Pseudomonadati; phylum Pseudomonadota; species Pseudomonadota bacterium. The sequence goes on along the minus strand of JAQBTG010000019.1, from coordinate 33,023 downwards.
ATCGACGGGGTGTTCCGCGCCAATCTGGAAGAAACCGGCATGAGCTATAGCCTGGAGGTTGACATGATTGCGACCGCCCATGCGCTCGACATGCTGACCACGCCCTATGTGTTCAGCGCCGAGGACGCCGAAGCCATGGCCGCGGCCGGCGCCGATCTCATCGTCTGCCATATGGGCTTGACCACGAGTGGCGCCATCGGCGCGCAAACCTCTAAATCTCTCGCTGATTGTGTTGGCTTGATCGATGACTGGGCCGCCGCCGCGCTGGCGGTGCGCAAGGACGCCATCATCCTTTGCCATGGTGGTCCGATCGCTGAGCCCAGTGACGCCGAATACATTCTGCGCAACTGCAGGCACGTCAACGGCTTCTATGGCGCCAGCAGCATGGAACGCCTGCCGACCGAGATCGCCCTGACCGAGCAAACGCGGAAGTTCAAGAATCTGTCGTTTTAGCAACGGAGTTAAGGCGCGCCAGCGCGCATTCTTTGCCCGCGATGACCGCGCCAACGCGCTCGCGCGAAAGATACGCGACAGTCACATATTTGCCGTGGGTCGGACAGAGACGCCGATCGCGCTCGGCACTGCCGAGCATGAAAATTCGCCGACTAAGCGGGTTTACGCCACGGTCGAATTATGCCGCTCAGGGATCGTCGGGATCTTCCGGCGGGACGTAGGGATCGTCAGGATCGCCGGCCCACGCCACGCTCGTGCTCAGGCCGGTGAGCGGCAGCGCCAGACCCATGACGAAGGTCAAAACGAGTGCCGCCATCAATAAACGCCAGTGCAGCATATCGGTGTCTCCTCAGGTAAAGTCCCTAGAATACAAATTGACTATACAATGTCCGGATTAACAATAGCGTAATCATGATCACAACGTCGCGTGCGGTCGCCCTATTGACGCGCCTTGCCTTGGGCATCGCTATGTTTTGCACCGCAAGCGCCACGCGGGCCGACACGCCGGCCGGGCTTTCGGAAGTGCCGGTGCTGCGCATTGAAACCGGCATGCACACTGCCAAAATTGGCCGCATCGCCATTCATCCCGGCACCAATCTCCTGGCCTCGGCATCCTATGACAAGACGTTGCGGCTGTGGTCGCTGCTTGATGGCAGGTTGATCCGCACGCTGCGCGTGCCGATCGGCGCAGCGCGCGAGGGCGCACTTTACGGCGTCGCCATCTCGCCCGATGGCGGCACCATCGCGACAACGGGATGGACCGGCGAATCAGGCGGCCTCAATTGGAGCCTTTATCTCTTCGATGTTGCCAGCGGGGAAATGATCCGCCGCGTCGCTGATTTGCCGCACCGCGGTCAACATCTGGCGTATTCGCCCGACGGCCGTCATCTCGCGGTCACGTTCAAGGGCGGTTTCGGATTTCGGGTTTACCGGGTGGGCGATTTCACCGTCGCCGCCGATCACCCGGTGCACCATCCGGGTGGCCTGCCGCGCGGCGACGAGAACGATGTCGACGACCCAAACTGCAGCGCCTCCGACCTGCCCTATCTCGACGCCGACAATTTCGAGGGCGTGGCGGCGCCGAGTTCAGGTTGGGTGGAGTTCGACGGCCTCGGCCGGCTGGTGACGGTTTCGCTAGACGGGTCTATCCGCCTGTTCGATAGCGAATTCAATTTGATCCGCGCACGCCGCGCGCCGGGTGGTGATTGGCCGACATCGGCCAGCTTCTCGCCCGACGGAAAATATTTGGCCGTCGGCTATTCCGAGCGCCAGCGTGTCGATGTGCTGTTGGTGGAGAATTTGGCGCTACAATTTTGCCCGCGAATGAATGATGTCGATAACGGCGATATGTGGCGCACCGCTTGGTCGTCTGACGGCAAGTATCTTTATGCCGGCGGCGAATTCAAACGCGCTGGTGCGCATCCCGTGCGGCGCTGGGAGGATGGCGGGCGGGGTCAAGCGCAAGACGTCGCCGCGGCTTCCGCCAAAGGCGTTACCTATCTCGCGCCGCGCGCCGAGGGCGGCGTCTATTTCGCCAGTTCGGAGCCGGCGCTTGGCGCCATCGACGAAAATCATGTCAAGCTGTTCGAATGGCGCTCGCACGCCGCCGATTTTCGCGACATGGGCAGCGATTTCAAGCTCTCCGCCGACGGATCCGAAGTCTATTTTAAATTTTCTTCTGAACGCAGCGAAGCGGCACTGTTCACGCTCCAGGCGCGGACACTCCTGCTCGATCCGCCGCCGCCGGCCGAGAATTTCACCCCACCGATTCTGCAATCAACAGCCCTGGCGGTCGCCGATTGGCAAGGCAGCTATGCACCGACTTTGAATGGTGCGGCGCTTGCTCTGCTGCCCTATGAACGTGCGGAAAGCTACGCCGTGACCCCGGACGCCAGCGGCATCCTGCTTGGCACCCGCTAGCGGATAATCCGCTACGGCACAGACGCACAGGAAATATGGAGCTTCCAGGCGCCGGGCGAGGCCTGGGCGCTCAACATCACACCCGATAGCCGCCTCGCCGTCGGCGCATTCGGCGATGGCTCGCTGCGCTGGTACCGCATGACGGACGGCACCGAATTACTGGCGATGTTTCCGCACAAAGACAGCGCGCGCTGGGTCGCCTGGACACCTGCCGGTCACTACCTGGCTTCGCCGGGCGGCGATTCGCTAGCCGGCTGGCACGTTAACCGCGGCCCCGACCAAGCCGCTGATTTTTTCTCAGTCAGCCGCTTCCGCAATGTCTACTACCGGCCCGATATCGTCAGACGGGCATTAGACGATGAGGACGCAGATGCCACCGAGACGCAGACAGCGGATGGTAACATCGGAAATTTATTGCCGCCGGTCATCGCTTCGCTTGCGCTCACGGGTGGCGCTGAGATATCCGCACCGCGGGTCACCCTGGAGCTATCCGTGCGCGCCGCCGTGGGCGATACGCTGCGCGCCGTTCAGGTACGCGCCGATGGCCGGCCGATCGCCATGCTGGAAGGCGATCTTGCCGATCTCGCAAGCGGCACAACGTTTGAAATGGCGCTCACTGTGCCTCGCCATGACAGCGAAATAACCGTGGTAGCGGAAGGCACGCGCGGCACGGTGAGCGAAGCGGCGCGCCTTAACCTGCGCTGGTCCGGCGGCGCCGAGGACAAGCGCCCCGATCTCTATTTGCTCGCTGCCGGCGTCAGCAATTACGCCGCCGAAGAACTCCGCCTCAGTTTCGCACATAAGGACGCCCGCGACTTCGCCGCCATACTGAGCGGGCAAGACGGCCGAGCCTATGGCGAGGTTCATGTACGTATTCTCTCCGACGCCGAGGCCAGCGGCGCAGCGCTGCGTGACGGCTTGGCTTGGCTCACCCGCGAGGCCCGAGCGGGTGATTTCGCGGCATTGTTTCTGGCCGGGCACGGCGTCGATGACGCATCAGGGCGCTATTTCTTCCTGCCGCATGACGGCGATCCAGCCCACCTGGCGGAAACTGCCTTGGCCTATGACGAAATCAAGCAAGCGCTGACGTCACTCGCTGCCCGCAGCTTGCTGTTCGTCGACACCTGCCGCGCCGGCGGCATTTGGGGTAGGCCCGGCGAGCCGTCGAGCGACGTGGTGCGGGTGGTCAATGATCTGTCGAGCCCGGAAAACGGCGTGATCGTCTTCGCTTCGTCGACCCACGCCCAACTTTCACTGGAGAACGCCGATTGGGAGAACGGCGCTTTTACCGAAGCCTTATTGGAAGGTTTGTCAGGTCGCGCCGATCTTTTCGGCGACGGCGAAGTAACGGTATCAACGCTCGACGCCTATATTTCCCGGCGGATTAAGAAATTGACGGCCGGCCGCCAGACACCAGCCGTCGGCAAACCCGTGGAGGCTGATTTTCCGTTGGCGTTGATCAGTGCCGACGCGGCGGATTGAAATTGACATGAAACTCGTTCTTTTCCTTTGCCTGCTGGCACTTTTCGCCGCCGCCCTGACGTCGGCGCGCGCCGGCGAATTGGTTGCCATCGTCGAAGAGAGCGAAGGCGATACCGGCGACGTGCAATTATTCGACATGGTGGAAGCCGGAACGGTGATTACGCTCGGCTCGGGCGGGCGGCTGGTGCTGGGCTATCTGCGCTCATGCTGGCGCGAGACGATCGCCGGCGGTGTGGTCACCGTCGGCATTGAGCAGAGCGCGGTACAGCGCGGCCGGGTATTTCGCGAACTGGTCGAATGCGACGGCGGCAGCCTGATCCTGTCAGACGCCCTCTCCGACAAAAGCGGCGCCATGGCCTACCGCGCAGCGCCCGGCGACGACAGCGCTGCGCCGCCCCAAGTTATCCTGTTCAGCCTGACACCGGCCTTTAGATATTCAGGCGCAGCGACGGAAGTGACCGTGCAGCGCCTCGACAGCGCCACACCGCCGATCGTAGTGGCGCTACAGGGCGGCGCCGCGGATATGGCCAAAACGGCACTCCGCCTTGCCCCGGGCGGACACTACCGCGCTACCGCTGGTGAAAGTCAGGTTACCTTCGCCGTCGACCCCTTGGCCGAGGCCGAGGGCGGCCCGCTGATCGGGCGCATCATCTTCCTTGATCGTTAACGCCTGGATTGGCAGGCCGCGCCATGGCATTTTATTGCCATGCGAAAACTGCTGCGGATATGACATGAGAAATTGGGGCGCGAAAACCCGCGCGGCGGTATTTGCCGCTTTGCTCATGCTGCTGCTCGCGCCGGGTGTTGCGCTGTCGCAATCGGTCGACGACAAAATGCTGCGCGCTGTGATCGCGTCGCACGGGCAAACGCCGCTCGAAAGTCCGCCTTTCGTCATCGACGCCAAATACATCTTGGGCCAGGCGCTTTTTTTCGACCCCGTCCTCAGTGGTGCGCGCGAAGTCGCCTGCGCCACCTGCCATCTGCCAATTCGCGGCACCTCGAACGCGCAACCGCTTGCGGTCGGCGTCGATGGCGAGCGGCTCGGCGAACATCGTCTGGCTGGCGGACGCGGCAACGAAACACCGCGCAATTCACCCGATGTGTGGAACCGCGGGCACCCCGCCGTGACCAACATGTTTTGGGACGGCCGCGTCGAATTCGATGACGACGCGATACGCGAAGCGCGCTCCTACGACAAAGACGATACGACGATCTATTTCGCTTCCCCCATGGGAGACCGCTTCCCCGACGGCGTCGAAAACCTTCTTGCCGCGCAGGCGCTGTTTCCGATTGCCGGTGTCGATGAAATGCTGGGCCGGCCCGGCGACCACTCAGACCGCGACCTTCCCGATGACCATGCGGAGCTGCCCAACGAATTGGCCCAAGCAGGGGCGGGCGCAAGCGGTCCGGTGCAGCAAAAACGCGTGCAGGAGGCGCTTGTCACGCGGCTCATCGCCCCCCGGCTCAGTGAAACCGTCAGGGACGAGGACGGCGAGCTTGAACTCAAGGAATGGCAGAAAGAATACCGCCGCCTCGCGCGCGCCGCCTACCCCGATACCTCGCTTGACGGGCTCTCCATCGTCGAACTGGTCAACGCCATCGGCCATTTTGAAAAAATCGCCTTCGCCACGCGGCATACGCCGTGGGACGAATATCTCCTCGGCGATGACCTGGCAATTTCCAACGGTGCCAAAGCGGGCGCGCTGGTGTTTTTTGGCAAAGGCAAATGCGCCGCCTGCCATTCCGGCCCGCTGTTCAGCGATTTCGAGTTTCATTCATTGGCCGTGCGCCAAATCGGCCCCGGTAAGAATATCAGCTCGGATGATCTTGGGCGCTTTCACGTCACCGAAGACAAACGCGATCTCTACAAATTCCGCACGCCGCCGTTGCGCAACGTCACGCTCAGCGCGCCCTATTTCCATGATGGCGTCGCCACCACTCTGCACGCCGCCATCCGCCACCATAACGATCCCTTAAACCTCGCCGACGCCGAAAACGCCGACGGCACGCATAGCTGGAATCGGGGCAAGCGCAGCTCGGTCTCCTACATTCTTGCCAGCGGCCTTAAATTGACTGAGGCTGAGATCGACGACTTGATCGCCTTCCTAAAGACTCTGGAAGACGGTCTCGCCGACCGCATGCCCGACATTGTCCCCGCCCGCGTCCCGAGCGGCCTTCCCGTCGCCGCCCTATACAATCGAGAATAAGGAGTTTGGTTTATGACACGGCCCGATAAATGGGATTTGCGGTTGCTCGGCTTGGCCAAGCATGTGGCGCAATGGTCGAAAGATCCGTCAACCCAGGTCGGCGCGGTGATTGCCGACAAAAAGCATCGGGTGCTGTCACTCGGCTTTAACGGATTTGCTCGCGGGGTGAGCGATCTGGCCGAGCGTTTGGAAAACCGTGAGGTCAAATATGACATGATCATCCATGCCGAACGCAATGCGCTGCTGTTCGCCAATGCGTCGGTGGATGGCGCCAGCGTCTATGTCTGGCCGCTGCTGCCCTGCGCGCAATGCGCCGCCACATTGATTCAGGCCGGCGTCGCTGAGGTGATTGCGCCCGCCGCCGATGCTGAACGCGCCGAGCGCTGGGCGGCGCAGATCAAACTCGCCCGCACCATGTTCGCGGAAGCCGGTGTTGGCGTTGTTGAACTTGAGGATTTTTCGGGCGACTAACCAGCCAGGCGCTTCACCGCGGCAATCATACCGTCCACTTCGGCCAGGCTGGTGTCATGGCGGGTGACGAGGCGGATGGTGCTGCGCCGGTCCGCCCCGGCGGCAAGGGTTTCAGGCCAATCGTAGAATTTGAAACCTTCTTGCCGGAGTGCCAACACCGCCTCACCAGGCAGTTCCACGAACAGTTCGTTGGCGCCGCCGAATACGTCCAGCCGAACACTGTCGAGGGCACCCAACCCTGCGGCCAAGTCGGCACACATGCGGTTGGCGTGATCCGCCAGACGAAGCCATAACCCGTCTTCGATATAGGCCGCCAGCTGGGCCGAGATATAGCGCATCTTGGACGCCAACTGCCCGGCCCGCTTGTGGCGGAACATCATTTCCTCGGCCAGATCGGTGCGGAACAGAATAATCGCCTCGGCGCCAAGCGCGCCGTTCTTGGTGGCGCCAAAAGACAGCACGTCGACGCCGGCGCGCCAGGTCAGATCGGCAGGGCTAACGGTCTCGTTGCCGGCGTTCAACGCCGCCACCGCATTGGCGAACCGCGCACCGTCCATATGCACGCCGAGACCGGCATCCTTGGCGATAGCGCTGAGTTCAGAAATTTCCTGGGCGGAATAGACCGCGCCAGCTTCGCTGGTCTGGGTAATGCTGAACGCCGCCGGCTGGGCCGAATGGACGAAGCCCTTGCCCGAATTTGCTAAACGCCGGCGCAACTCCTCCGCGGGAATTTTGCCATCCCGGCCTTGGAGCGCGACCAATTTGGCACCGCCGGTGAACAATTCTGGCGCGCCGCATTCGTCTTGGGCGATATGCGAATCGGCTTCGGCATAAATCGCGCCCCAAGGCGGGCTCAACACCGAGGCCGAGAGCGCATTGGCTATAGTGCCGGTGAGCACCGGAAAGACCCGTACCTCGGTTTCGAACAACTCCGAATAGGCTGGATGCAGGCCCTGACTGATGTCGTCATCACCATAGCCTGACGCCGTGCCAACATTGGCAGCGGCGATGGCGTCCATGATTTCCTCGGCCACGCTGGCGACATTATCGCTGCGAAAATCCATATCTCTGTTCCTTAAGCCTCGTTGCCGGCGGGCAAACAGTCGAGCCCGATATCGTTGAAACGGGTGCCGCCTTCAGACAGCAGATGCGCCGTTGATTGCACCGCCTGGCCGGCGACCACGGCAGTTACCAACCACACCAGGCCCGGCTCCCACGCCATCGCGAGATCGGTAGCGGAAGGCCGTGCGCTACCGTCCGGATGGGAATGATAATGGCCGATGATGCCGCGCCCCGCGCCCTCCGCGCCAACCGGCACCGAGTCACGCGCTTGGCGCATCAACCGGAGGCGCAATTCGGGATCGACCTCAAAACGGTCATTAAGCCCCGGCGCTGCCATATTTTTGCTCGCGGCCACCTGGGTCACTTCGATATGCCCATCGGCACGCTGAAAGCCCAGCAACAGACCGCACGCCTCTCTCGGATAATCCGCCTCGGCGTGATCGGCGATCTGTTTCAAATCCAGAGGCTTGAGCAGTAGCATGGTGCCCGGAACAGGATGCGTTATTGAAGCGGCGGCGGCAGGGCAATCTCACCGAGCACGGCACCGCTATTGAGATCGACGATCAACACGCGCCCGCCTGCCCCGCCGCTCTGGACATGGAGCACCAGCCTGCCGCCTTCCACATCCATGCTCAGGAGGCGCGCATTCGACCCAAGCCCGAGCTGTTCGATGCTAACGCGAAACTGCGTCGCCCTCAGTGCCGGCGAGAGTGCCGGCGAGGGCGCAGGCGCGTCCGCAGATACCTTAGCTGCTCCGCCGCTCAAGGATACTGCCGCTTCCTTGGATTTTTGCAAAATCTTGACGCCGATTACCACCAAGCCGGCAACAATCAAAACGCCCATGACAATGACGGCAATTCTGAGAATGGAAATGGGAATCATTTGAGTCCAACCGGCTCGCTATGGTGAAATCGGCCATGCCGAATGTGGGAGAAACCTTATACCGCCTGCGCGCCGGAGACGAGCGCGCACGTCTCGACAAATTTCTGGCAGCCGCGCTGCCCGATATCTCACGCACGCGCCTCAAGGGATTGATCGAAAGCGGCCATGTGCGCGTCGGCGGCGAGACGATAGCCGAGCCGGCATACCGGGTCAAACCCGGGGCGGAAATCGAATTGACGGTGCCGGAAGCCAGCAGCGAACTGGCCCCAGAGCCGCAGGCGATGGCGCTCGACATTCACTATGAAGATGACGACCTGATCGTGGTTGACAAGCCGGCTGGGCTGGTTGTGCATCCGGCGGCCGGCAATCCCGACAGAACATTGGTGAACGCCTTGGTCGCCCATTGCGGCGCCAGCCTGTCCGGCATCGGCGGCGTGCGCCGGCCCGGCATTGTGCACCGACTCGACAAAGACACCAGCGGCCTTCTGGTGGCGGCCAAAAACGATGCCGCGCATGCCGGGCTCAGCAAATTATTCGCGGCGCATGATTTGGAGCGCGCCTATCTCGCCCTGGTATGGGGCTCACCCTCCCCGGCCGCCGGCAAGATCGAGGGCAATATCGGCCGTAGCCCGAAAAACCGCAAGAAAATGGCAATCGTGACGCGCGGCGGGCGCACGGCTCTCACCCATTACAAGGTGCGCGAACATTTGGCCAATAGCTGCTGGAGCTTGGTGGAATGCCGGCTCGAGACCGGCCGCACCCACCAGATCCGCGTCCATTTGACAGCGCATGGCCATACCGTGGTGGGTGACCAGCTATATGGCGGCCGGCGGCGCGGTTCGGCCAATGCGCTGCCGCCAAATGCGGCCGCTGCTCTGGAAGGTTGGCAACGCCAAGCACTGCATGCCTTTCGCCTGGCCTTCAAGCATCCGGTGAGCGGCGAATATGTAAAATTTACCAGCGAGCCGCCGGCCGACATGCAGGCACTTCTCGCGGCGGGACGGGAATAACGCCGGCGTCACGGGCGATACATGAATCCTCTCGGCCCGGCCAGGCCGGGCAATAGCGGGCGCACACGCTCGACCCAGGCGCAGAGGAGCGGCCTGGTGTCGCGCGGATCGATCATGTCGTGCAGCGAGAAGGATTCGGCGCGCGGCGCGGTGGATTGGCGCCGCATCATTTGCTTTTCCAGTTCCTGGCGCCGTGCTTCGGGATTCTCGGAGGCGGCGATATCCCTGCCGAATGCCACCGCGACCCCACCTTCCGCCGGCACCGCGCCGGTTTCTGCCGATGGCCAGGAGACGACATAGGCGTCCGTCGCGTAATGCGCCGCCGCCGCGACGCCGAAGGATTTGCGTACGATCACCGACGCCCATGGCACTTGGCAGCTCGCTACCGCAAGCACCGTCGCCGTGCCGTAACGGATGGTTCCTGCCGCTTCGGCGGCGGCGCCAATCATAAACCCGGGTTCATCGACGAAGCTCACGACCGGCAAATGGAAACTATCGCAAAGGTCGATAAAGCGCCGCGCCTTCTGCGCCCCTTCCGCCGTCATCGCGCCGGCCAAATGATAGCTGTCATTTGAAAGGATGCCGATGGGCTGGCCGCCGAGGCGTGCCAGCGCAGTAATCTGGCCGCGGCCATAGAAGCGCCCCATCTCAAACAACGAGCCGCTGTCCACCACCATCGCCAGGAGCGCGCGCATATCAAATAGTTTGCGCCGGTTGCGCGGCACGATCGAAAGCAAATCCTCTTCGCGCCGGGACGGCGGATCGTCGCACGGCGCCGGTTCCGCGACCTGCCACACATTCTGCGGCATATAGCTGAGAAAGCGGCGGACCTGCGCCAGCGCATCGGCCTCGTCCGCGGCGATATTATCGACCACGCCATTGCGCGTATGGACGGCGGCACCGCCAAGTTCCTCCTTGGTATTTTTCTGCTTGAGCGCGCGCTCGACGACGGCGGGGCCGGCGACCAGCACCTGAGATTCCGCCGTCATCACCGAAAAATGCGACGCGACCAAGCGCGATGCCGGCAGGCCCGCCACTGGGCCGAGCGCCGCTGAAGCCACCGGCACCATCGACAAAGCCTGTGCCACCGAGCGGAAACGCGGCGGCGTGTAAGGTGGGTCTCCAACAGTCTTGGAGCCGGCGCCGGCAACACTGCCGCCGCCACCTTCATGCAGGCGGATGAGCGGCACGCGGTATTGGCAGGCGAGACTTTCGGCATAGACGCTCTTGCGCAATCCCGCTTCGTTGGGCGAGCCGCCCCTAAGCGTAAAATCCTCACCACCGACAATGCAGCGCCGGCCATCGAGCGTGCCGAAGCCAAGCACGTAGTTTGCCGGCGTGAAGCCGGTTAACGCGCCGTCTTCATCGCGCTCGGCAACGCCTGCGGCGCCACCCATTTCCTCGAAACTTCCTTCATCGAGCAAGGTTTCCACGCGCTCGCGCACCGTAAGACGGCCTTTGGCGTGCTGGCGGGCCACGCTGTCCGCGCCGCCCTGCTCCTGAGCGATCGCCCGTTTCCGCGCCAGCTCATCGATTTCTTCTTGCCAGCTCATGCGAAGCGCTCAGCCATTGGTCACGTCACCGATCGCACCGGCGATCACACCGGCGGCGCGAAGCGCGGCGATGCGATCCGGGCCGACGCCGATTTCGCCGAGGATTTCATCCGTGTGTTCGCCCAGCAGTGGCGCACCACGGCGAATGTCGGCCGGCATCATATCGAAGCGCGCGGCGGGGCGCGCCTGACGCAAGCGCCCGGCATGAGGATGGTCGCTCTCGACGAGAATGCCGCTCGCCGCCACCTGTTCGTGCTGGATCAGCTCGTTCCGCGTTAGCGCCGGTGCGCACGGCACGCCTGCCGCCTCCAAGCGCTCCAGCCAGTCGGCGTTGGTGCGGGTTTTGAGCACTTCCTGGATGAGCGACAGGCGGGCGTCGATATTTTGATCGCGCAATGCCGGTGTGGTGAAGCGCGGGTCTTCCAACCATTCGGGCCGTTCGAGCGCCTGAATAAGAGCATGCCATTCGCGGTCGCTCATCACCGCGACGCTGATATGGCCGTCCAGGGTGCTGTAAATCAGGTCAATGAAACTGGCGGCGCGCTGGGCGCTCACAGGATTATCAACGAAAGTTTGGCCGCCCATATCGGAAGACCATAGAAAAGCCATCACGGCATCGAGCATGGAGAGGCGGACATGCTGGCCTTGGCCGCTGCGCTCGCGCGCCAGCAGAGCCGCGGTGATCGCCTGGGAGGCGGTGACGGCGGTCAGCTTATCGGGCAGGATCGTGCGCACCAGGCGCGGCGGGTTGTCGTCCGAGCCGCCCTGGACGGAGGCGAGGCCTGATACCGCCTGGATAATCGGATCATAGACCGGCTTGGCGGCATAAGGCCCGCTTTCGCCGAATCCGTTGAGCGAAACATAGACAATATCGGGCCCTACCGCGCGGACATCGGCTTCACCCACGCCCAGGCGCTCAACCACACCGGGGCGAAAATTTTGAACAAAAACATCGGCGCTGGCGGCAAGGCGCAACAAAATCTCGCGCCCGTCTGGGTTCTTCAGATTGATGGCAATCGAGCGCTTGTTACGGTTGTTGTTGAGGAAGCTCGCTGCGAGCCCGCCTGACCGATGACCGCCGGCGCGCACATGGTCGCCGCTGAACGCCTCCACTTTGATCACATCGGCACCCTGATCGCCCAGCATCATGGTGGCGAACGGACCCGAGATCATGGTGGTCAGGTCGACAATCCTAAAGCCGGTCAATGGCCCGCCGGCTTCCGCGCCGACACCCACGCTGTTCTCTCCAACCATCGGTTTTCAATCCACGCAAATTATGACGCGTCAGTATAAGGACATTCGCCGCGCCGCGTCTGCGCTCAATCGTCGAAGGGATCCTGAACCAAGATCGTATCGTCGCGCTCGGGGCTGGTGGACAGGAGCGCCACCGGCGCCTCGATCAGTTCTTCGATGCGGCGAATATATTTTACCGCGCTGGCCGGCAGTTCCGCCCAGGAGCGCGCGCCTCGGGTGCTCTGTTGCCAGCCGTCGAAGCTCTCATAAACCGGCTCCGCCTCGGCCTGTTGTGCGGCCTGGGACGGCAAATGATCGATCTCTTGGCCGTTAACCTTGTAGGCAGTGCAGACTTTGAGTTCTTCCATACCGTCCAGCACATCCAGCTTGGTCAGCGCGATGCCCTTGATGCCACCGATCTTGACCGCTTGGCGCACCATCACTGCGTCGAACCAGCCACAGCGCCGCCGCCGGCCGGTGACCGTGCCAAACTCATGGCCGCGCTCGCCGAGGCCCTGCCCCACCGCATCTTTCAGCTCGGTCGGAAACGGGCCCGAACCAACTCGCGTGGTATAGGCCTTGGTGATACCCAGCACATAGCCGATCGTGCCCGGCCCCATGCCGCTACCCGCCGCCGCCTGCCCGGCAACGGTGTTGGAAGATGTGACATAGGGGTATGTGCCGTGATCGATATCAAGCATGGCGCCCTGCGCGCCCTCGAACAGGATGCGCTTGCCGGATCGCCGCACACTGTCGAGGCGGCGCCATACCGCGCCGGAATATTGCAAAACATGCGGTGCCACGGCGCCCAGTTCGGCTCTCAGAGCTGCCTCATCGACGTCGGCGATGCCGAACCCCCGGCGCAAAGCGTTATGGTGCAACAGCAACTCATCCATACGCGCGTCGAGCGCCGCCAACGAGCTTAGGTCGCACATTCGTATCGCGCGCCGCCCCACTTTATCCTCATAGGCGGGGCCGATGCCGCGCCCTGTGGTGCCGATGGTTTGGCCACCACGTGCTGCTTCGCGCGCCTGATCCAACTCGCGGTGCAGTGGCAAGATAAGGCAGGCATTCTCGGCGATCAGGAGGTTTTCAGGGGTAATCTCCACGCCCTTGCTAGAAATTTCTTCGATCTCGCGCTTGAGCGCCCAGGGGTCCACCACCACACCGTTGCCGATCACGGAAAGTTTGCCGCCGCGCACAACGCCGGACGGTAGCAGGCTCAATTTGAACACCTTGCCGTCGATGACCAATGTGTGGCCGGCATTATGGCCGCCCTGGAATCGCACCACCACATCGGCCCGCTCCGACAACCAATCGACAATCTTGCCCTTGCCTTCGTCGCCCCACTGGGCGCCGACGACCGCAACATTCGACATAAGATCCTATTCCTCGAGCTGAGCGCTGGCGATGCCGCCTTTGGCGTAAAGATGGCTGCAACCGAGACGGCGCGCTTCGGCGCTATCATCGCTCGACGGCGAAAGCGCCGCAACCGCAATCCACCCACCGGCGCGCAATTCGGCGGCCGCTGAGGGCGTCGTTCCGAACGGAAGAAAGATGCGCTTCGGCGCTTCGCCACGAGGCACTGCGCGCAACACAGAATCCATGTAGAGCGTGCAGCCCGCCGCGTCTTCGCCGGGCGCGCCGTTTGTGGCCAGCGGATAGCGCCCACCACGACCGAGTTCTCCGCGTACACCCTGGACGAATAGGGTGAAGCTCACCCCGGTCTGATATTCAAATCCGCGGCGCTCGACTGGATCAATCGTCACGCTGAGATCGGGCGCCGCCGCAAGCACGAGGTCGGCGACCCGACGCAAGGCGCCAGCCGCGCTCTCAGCACCCTCGGGGAGATCAAGCCGCGATAAGGCAGCGAGCGCCGGGCGGGCGGTTCCAGTCGCCGTGAGCAGGCCCTTCAGCACCTGTTCCGCGCTGCCAGCCAACCTGGCAATGTCGGCGTCATCCTTGCGATCAAGAGCACCGCGCAGCGCCGTGTAGGATTCGGCCGGCAAGTCCAATCCATTGAGGATCGCCGTCACCAAAGTCGGTGCACAAAGGTCTACCGTCAAATTCTTTAGGCCCAACGCCGCCAGTCCTTCAACAGCAAGCAATATCACTTCTGCATCGGCGTGCAGCGAGGACGCACCGATCAATTCAAAGCCGACCTGGGCGAATTGGCGTTCAGGCCGTAATTCGCTACCGAGCACGCGCAAAATATCTCCGCTATAGCTGAGCCGAAGCGGCCGCGGCGCGCGCGCGAGGCGCGTCCCCGCGATGCGCGCGACTTGCGGCGTCATGTCGCTGCGGAGCGCCATCATGCGGCGCGACACCGGGTCCATCAGGCGGAAACTGCTCTCGGACAGGCCAGCGCCGGTGCCGCTCAACAAGCTATCTTCAAATTCGATAAAGGGCGGCTTTACGCGCTCATAGCCGTGGCTATGAAAACAGGCGAGCAAGTGCGCGCTGAGCGCCGCTTCGCGCGCGGCATCGGGCGGCAACAGGTCCTGGAGACCCTCCGGCAGGAGGGCTTTGCTTGCGGTGTCATCCATGGTGAGCGGAGTATTTGCATACTTTGTTGGCGCTCTCAAGCGCCGGGCGGCCCCGCCTGTCGGCAAACCAGGCCTAAGGCCACTCCGCTACGCCGTCTCGCAGAGCTTTCTCAAGCGCCGCCGAAAGTTCTGCTCTTCGAAAAGGTTTGGCCAGATAGATCGAACCTTCGTCCGGCAAGGCTTGATGTTGCACCGCATCGTCAGCATAGCCAGTCATATACACGACCTTCAAGTGGGGAACTCGATCGAGCATCAGCAGCGACATTTCCACACCATTCATGCCGCCCGGCAGGACGATATCAGTCAACAAGAGGTCGAACTCACTGTCTTTCTCCAGCCGCGCCAAGGCCGTTTCCGCCGTTCTCGCCGCGGCCACATGATATCCCATATCCTTGAGCAGTTCGATCGCCAGGTCGCGGACGTCCGCATCATCTTCGACGAGGAGTACGCGCTCGCCTTTCGCGGTACGGATCGCCGCGGCGGCCTGGTCGTCGCCGCTCTCAGCGAGCGCCATCGCGCGCGGCAAGAAAATCTTAATCCTTGTGCCATCGCCGGGAGTACTTTCAATTTCCACGTGGCCGCCCGACTGTTTGACAAAACCATAGATCATGCTCAAACCGAGCCCTGAGCCTTTGCCCACTTCCTTGGTCGTGAAGAAAGGCTCGAAAACATGTTCCAGCGCTTCGCCCGGAATGCCGGTGCCATCATCGCTGACTGACAACAGCACGTATTGCCCTGGCGTGACTTCCGACCGCGCAGCAGCAAATTCTGCATCAAGCTCACAATTGGCGGTCTCGATAAACAGGGCCCCGCCATCGTCCATGGCGTCGCGCGCGTTGATCGCCAGATTAAGCAGAGAATTTTCTAATTGCGGCCGATCGACCTCACACAGCCACAGGTTTTCGGCCGCCCCGATATTTACCTCAATCGTTTCACTTAGAGTTCGCCGCAGCATATCGATCAAGTCTGCCACCAATTCATTCACGTCTATCAGCGAGGGTTGCAGCCTCTGCCGGCGGGAAAAGGCGAGCAATCGATGGGTCAGGGCGGCGCCGCGTTCGGCCGCGCGCACACCACGTTCAATGAGGTCTTCCGCGCGCTCGTCGCCAGCAACCGTATCGCGCACCAATTCCAGATTGCCCATCATGATCGCTAGAAGATTGTTGAAATCATGCGCAATGCCGCCGGTTAACTGACCCACTGCCTCCATCTTTTGCGCTTGGTGCAGTTGTTCTTCCGCCTGCTTCAGTTCGGTTATGTCCTGCACCGTTCCAACGCGGCGGATCAACTTCCCCGTCGCCTCATATTCGAAAACCGAATGCTCCCGAAGTGTGCGTACATCGCCGTTGGAGCGGACGATTCTATATTCATGGGTGTGAGGCTCGCGCGGCACGGCATGATTCACCATATTGCGCATAAAGCGCTCGAAGTCATCTGGATGAATGCAATCTAAAAATCCTTCGGCGCTGGGGTCAAAAGACTCTTTATCCCGCCCGAATATCCGATAGCACTCGTTTGACCAATGGCGGGTTTTGGCGATCTCGTCATTTTCCCAATTACCAATATGGGCGATGCGCTGCGCTTCCTCGAGGCGCGCCTCGCTATCGCGCAGCGCCGCTTCGGCCTGCTTGTCCGCCGTGATGTCTATGGACGCGCCGACACAGCGCTTGCCCATTTCCTGATCTTCATCGGTAAACCGGGCATGCGTCGAAATGTGACGAATTATGCCGTCGGACCGGACAATGCGGTGATCCATTACGTAGGTCCCGCCGGATCGTGAAGCCGCCGCCCAGGCGGCACTCACGGCATCGCGACTCCGGGTGAACAAAACCGAGATATTCCTCAAAATTGATCGGATGGGCGCCTTCCACGAGCCCGTATATCTGGCACTGGCTGGCTGACCAATGCACCAGCGCTTGCTCGGTTCCGCTATAGTAAATTACCCAATTGCCGACATTCGCGACATGTTGAGATTCGAGCAGCCGGGCCTGGCTCTCTTCCAATGCGGCCAGAGCCGCTTTGCGGGCGGAAATATCCTCAACGATGGCGATGCGGCTATGCGGCCTGCCGGAAATATCGCGGGTTATCGAGACGGAAAGATGCGCCCAGAGAACACTGCCATCTTTGCGCAGAAAACGCTTCTCCATGTCGAAGTTGCTGATTTCTCCGATTATCAGTCGATCCGCCAAATGAATGTTATCAGCGCGATCGTCGGGGTGGGTGATTTCGGAGAAATGCTTGCCAACAAGTTCGTCGACGCTATAGCCAAGCAACCGGCCAATCGCCGGATTGCATTGTTGGAACACACCATCACGGCCCGAAATGATAATGCCGCTTGGCGCCTCCTCGAAGATTGCGCCGAAGCGCCCTTCGCTATCGGCCAACGCCTGCTCAGCGACGTGAAAATCGGTGATATCTGTCAGTGTGCCGACGGTGCGCCCATGTCGCCCCTCAGCATTTTTCAACATCGCGCCGCGCGAGCGCACGATGCGTTCAACGCCATCCTTCCTAATGATGCGGAAGATCAAATCATAGTTGCCGCCGGCGGCCGCCAGGCGGTCATTTTCCGCCTGTACACGTGCGACGTCTTCGGGATGAACAAATTCCAGAAATCTCCGGTTCGTGACCTCTAACGCGCGGTTGTCGTAGCCAAAAATACGATATTGCTGCGCCGACCAAAATTCCTCATCCGTCGCGAGATCGCGCTCCCAAGAGCCGGTATTGGTGACGAGTTGCGCCTCCGCCAGCCGGGCCTCGCTTCTTTGCAGCGCTGCCTCCGCCTCACGGCGCGCGGTAATGTCCTCGATCACCACCGTCATATACAAAAACTCGCCGTCCAGGCCGAAGTTTGGCGTCGATGTAACTTCGGCCGAGATCGCTCCACCGTCCTTCGTCAAATAGCGTTTCTCGAGCCGATGATAAGGCTCCTCTCGGGCGATCGCCGGGAGCCGGTATTCTTGCCCCGAAGCGACATCCTCGGAACGGGTTAACTCAGCAAAATTTTTGCCGTTGAGTTCACCAGGTTCATATCCCAGCATCATGCAGAGCGCCCGATTGGCCTGCAGAATTCGGCCGTCGAAATCGGCCAACACGATCCCCACGCCGGCACTCTCGAACGCCGCGCGAAAGTGGCTGTCGCCGATCTCAAATGGGGCATTTTCGGCACTCGGGGCAGCACTCGTAGCGGGCTTGTGCTGAAGCAGGCAGACATCGTCCTTCATCCGCTTCTGAGGCGCGATGGCGCGGCCGTCATCGGGCCGTTTCAGAGAGCTCATCGAAGAGGCCGATCCGCACAAACAGGCACAATCATACGCTACGCGATACTCGCCACCGCATCTTTGACCGCCCGGGCGATTTCCACCGCCCCCGGCGTGTCGGAATGGACGCAAATCGTTTCGCATTTCACGTCCAGCAATTTTCCGCTCACCGTTTGCACTTGGCCGTCGCGTGCCGAGCGTAGCGCCTGGGCCGCGGCCGCTTCTGCCGAGACCGGCTTATGCTGGCGAGTGATGACGATCTCGCCGTCGTCGTTGTAGTCGAGATCGACATAGGTCTCCCAAATCACGTCGACTCCTTCATCTTGATACCAGTTGCCCATGCCGGTTCCCGACATCGCCATAAGCGGCACCGCGAAGGCTTTTGCGGCGCGGGCAATCGCGCGCGCGACTTTTTCATCGCGCCACGCCGCGCCATAGAGCGCGCCATGCGGTTTGACATGGTTGAGCGCCATGCCCTCTGCGTCGAGAAAGCCCTTGAGCGCGCCGACCTGATAAATGATGCAGGCGGTAAGTTCCTCCGCTTCCATTTCCATCCGACGACGGCCAAACCCGTCACGGTCGGGATAGGACGGATGGGCGCCGACCCGCACGCCGTGTTGCTTGGCCAAGCGCACAGTTTGGCGCATCACTGATGGGTCGGACGCGTGAAAGCCGCAGGCAACATTGGCGACGGAAATCAGCGGCATGATGCCAGCGTCATCGCCGCATTTATAGATTCCGTAGGCTTCGCCCATATCGCAATTGAGATCGATGGTCATTGCCGCTATTTCCTCTCTATACAGGGGCCTCGGCCACAGTCTAGGGGTCACCACAAGGCCTGCCAAGCTGGCCCACCGGCAACCGGCACCAGGACAGGGAAAATACGGTGAAAATTTTAGTTTTGCAGCATATTGCGGTGGAGCATCCGGGTGTCTGGCGCGATTACATGCGTGCCGGCGGCGTGGCGTGGGACGCGGTGGAACTGGACACTGGCGAAAGCCTGCCATCGCTTGAAGGCTATGACGCGCTGATCTCAATGGGCGGCCCAATGGATGTGTTCGACGAAGCCGAGCATCCTTGGCTCAGAGATGAAAAAACGATTATCCACGAAGCCGTACGCGAGCGCGCGATGCCATATCTAGGGGTTTGTCTCGGGCATCAATTGTTGGCCGATGCGCTCGACGGAGAAGTCGTGCGCATGGCTGTGCCGGAGGTCGGGTTGATGGAGGTGTCGCTCACCTCTGCCGGCCGGTCTGATCCACTGTTTGCCGGTTTGGATGAGCGCCTCGCCTGTTTGCAATGGCATGGATGCGAGATTGGGACAGCGCCAACAGGCAGCGAGATCTTGGCAACTTCGGACCTTTGTCCGGCCCAGGCGATCCGCGTCGGCAGGCATGCCTATGGCTTGCAGTTCCATGTCGAATTGACGGCCGAGACGGTAACGGAATGGGCCGGCGTACCGGCCTATGAACAATCTCTCGAAAGCGCTCTCGGCGTCGGCGCTTTGGCGCGCCTCGATGCCGACATCGCGACCAACCTGCCGCTATTTAACGCGACGGCCAAGCGTATCTACGAAAACTTTATCGCGCTTGTGCGGTAAGCGCGCTTGGCGCAACAAATAAGCGGCACCTCTACAGAGATGTTGCTTACAGCTGGCGCTTAACGAGACTCAACCACAAGACATTGAGTTTCGCGACCCGCGTTCAATCCACTTCTGAAACATAGTCGAGGAACTTACCGCTCGGCGCCCGCGGAATTTCGTCGTGATAGGTAAAGGTGATTTCAAACGGATATTGGAAGCGCTCGTGCAGCCAAACCACAAGCCTTTGCTCCTCGTCGCTGGTGAGCGCGCGGCGCACCACCATCTTCATCTCCAGCTTTTTCTCCGCGCGGCGCACGATTTGAAACTGCACCACGTGATCGAAACCATCGAGAATGTCTTGATAATCCGGGTAATGGGTTTGTCCGTTGGGCAGGCGTACCATATTGCGCGTGCGTCCGAGCACCCGATTGATAACTTGATACTGCCGTCCGCAGGCAGCCTTGCCGCCCACTTCGGCGAAATCCCCAACCTCATAGCGGATCAGAGGCATGGCAAAATTATGCATTGGCGTGACGATCACATTGCCGACCTCACCGGCGCTGCAGTCCCGCCCCGCCGTGTCCAAAAACTCGACGTAGGCACCCTCTGGCTGAACCAATAATTGCTCCGACTTCGGACACTGAAGAGCGATATAGCCGGTTTCCTCAGTACTGTATGTGTCGTAGACGGGTGCGTCCCAGGCTTCGCGGCAGACGCGTCGCACTTCGGGGCGGAGAACCTCCGACATCGTGTGCACCCGTTTGATCGACGGCAATTCGATCCCTTCATGCAGGCAATGCTTGGCCAGAGCTTCCAAAATCGACGGATAGCTCAGCAGATAATCGGGTTTGGTGCGGCTGAGCCATTCGGCCTGCTCATGCGTTTTGGAATTGAGATTTAGGATTACGGCCGGGCCGGTGGCAAAAGGAAATCCAGCGCCCCATCCGCGCGCGCGAACGCCTTCCGGATACGTCGCGGTATCGGCGTTCTTTTGCGTTTTAATGGCGCCGTATGTGACGCTCATATCGTCGCCGTTCCACAGATGAAAGCGCGCGGCGAAGGCCAGCCAAAAGAGCTGCACCAGCCTAGTTTTTTGGACCCTTACCGGCGTTCCAGTGGAACCGGAAGAAAACACCTCGCTCACCCGACCATGCGCTTTGGGCACCGCTTCGGATTGCAAAGCGGTGAAATTTTCTTGGACGTCGGCCCGCGTGAGCAGCGGAATTTGCCGCCAATTTTCCGGCGTGAGCGGCGCATCCACATCGAGGCCGATTTGTTTGAAGCGCTCGCGGTAAAACGGCACGTGACGCCCGGCATGGCGCAACAACAGCGTCATTTGGCGGAACTGGTAACGCCGAATGCGCTCCGCCGGCCAATGCTCGCTGCGTTCCATCTGATACAATAGGCTAAGGACAAAAGCCGTCCGTTGGTCGGGAAATGCCGGCCACGCCATTCCCGCAATCTTGGGAAGAACGTCTCCGCCACGCACACTGAAGTTGCTCTTGCGGGCCTGCGACGCCGCACCCGGACTCGCACTGTTCGGCTGAGCCGGATCATTTATTATTGCCGTCGGCTTTCTTGGCGTTGCTTACGCTAATTCAGCTTGCGGTTTTGAAGTTTGGTTTTCAACTGATCTCGCAAGGTATTCTTGATCACTTTTCCCATCGCATTCTTTGGTAATTCGGACAAATGAATAATCATCGCGGGCCGTTTGTGGACCGCGATATGGTCCTGGCAATAAGCAATCAAATCCTTGTCATTGGTTGACTGTGAATTGCGCACGACAAATGCCGCGGCCACTTGGCCGAGAACTTTGTGCGGCCAGCCAAGCACGGCGGCTTCGACCACTTCAGGATGGGACAAAAGTACATTCTCAAGCTCAATCGGATAAAACTTTGCGCCCTGGTTATTGATCACGTCGTCGGCTCGGCCCTTGTGGTATAGATACCCCTTCGCATCGATTGACGCGAGGTCACCGGGATAAAACCAGCCGTCGCGAAATGCGCGAGCACTGGCCTCCGGATTGTCAATGTAACGACTGGCAATTCCAGCGCCGCGGTAGCGCACCTGACCGATTTCTCCGGGCGCTAAGCGCGTTCCAACGTCATCGACAATTTCTGCCTCCACCCCCTGCACGACGCGGCCCAATGCCTCGGGGCGAGCATCCTGATCGGCGGGCGTTGCCATCACCAACAAGCCAGCCTCGTTGGCGCCAAGTTGTTCGTAAAAATTATCAGTTAACTTTCGCCGCGCCGATTGACGGTCTTCCCATTTGAGTGGCGAGCTGCCGACGACCATTGCGCGCACATCTGGAAACAACGGTTCCCTATCGCTATTGAAATTTAACAATACTTTGGTATGCGCCGGCGTGAGCTTCACATAGCTGACGTGCTTTTCCTGGATAAAAAGCGCGAGTTCTTCGACCGAGTTTGCATGATCGGCAATAACTGTGGCGCCAACCCGCAACATGCCCATGCATACGTTCCGCCCGATATTGAAGGACAGGTGATTCAGCGATAGGCAGCGGTCCTCTGCGCTCCACTCTTGCACGATTGCGTAACGCCTCAACAATTCCGCCATCTCGGCATGACTGCACAAAAATGTTTTAGGCGTGCCGGTCGTGCCTGACGATTGTACGAGGAGGATCGGCGCATCATCACCGATGTCGGGCGCATCCACCGGCGGTGCTCCCGTGCGGAGCAGGTCTTCGGCTGCTATATTCAGCAGATCTTTGCCAAAAGGCCGCGGCCCCTCACCACTCTCCGCGCCGATCGCAGTCGCGGATATTTTTGCTCGTGGCGCAATCACAGCATCCACTGATACACCGGCCAGGCTTTCCTCGACATCGCGCCGCGAACCGGAATCGGAAAGAGAGAAGATGATCGCGCCCACCCGCGCCAACGCATAAAGCGTAATCAAATGATCGGCGGAATCTGGCAACATCAGAGCGACGGTATCGCCGTGACGAATTCCGACCGCATGCAGGCTTGCCGCTCTTTCGCGCACCAATCTCGCCAGTTCGCCGTATGTAATGAGCCGGGCGCCGTCCTCAATAGCAGGATGGTCGGGCCGCGCAAGGGCGTGATGATCAAGAATATCGGACAGATTCATGTTCGACTGGGCCTGCAAGCGGCCCTGGCTCGCGCACGCATTATCACGTTTTTCTGACCGCCTCGCCGTTTCTCAGGCGCTCGTTCAACAGCTCCCGCAAGCGGATTTTAACCACCTTACCCATCGGATTTTTAGGCAATTCAGTCAAATATTCAATAATGCGCGGCAGCTTATGGGCGGCGATTTTCTCGCGGCAAAAATCGATTATCGCCTCGTCATCAAGTGATTCCGAACGACGTACGACAAACGCAACCGCAACTTCGCCTTGGCTTTTATGCGGCCAGTCGAGTACGGCAGCCTCGATCACATCAGAATGGGAGAGCAACACATTCTCAAGCTCGATCGGGTAAAATTTTGCGCCCTCGTTGTTGATAACGTCATCTGAGCGGCCTTTGAGAAGTACAAACCCATCTTCGTTGATGGCTGCCAGATCGCCGGGGTAAAACCACCCGTCCCGATACGCGAGCGCTGTAGCCTGCGGGTTGTCATAGTAAGAATCGACGACGCCTCGCCCTTTAAGGCGAATGTTCCCGACGTGCCCATGTTGCAGCGATCGGCCTTAATCGTCCACGACCTCCGCTTCTACTTCTTCGATTAATCTGCCGACGGATTCCGGATGGGCATCCTGATCTTCCGGCGTGGCGACCGCGACAAGGCCTGCTTCGTTGATGCCGTAGGTTTCAATGAGGTTGGGCGTCAGCCGCCGGCGAACGAGTCTTCGCTCCGCAGGAGACAGTCGAGAGGTCGCGACCAGTAGCTTCAAAGCCGGCATCATTGGCTTGTCACCTGTGGTGAATTCCAACAAATACCTCAAATGGCTGGGAGTAAGAAACGTGCAGTTGATTCTATTCTTGGCTGCGTAATCGAATAACGTATCGATCGTGGAAGCATGATTGATGACAACCGTTGCTCCCAGATGAAG
This sequence comes from Pseudomonadota bacterium, assembly GCA_027624955.1. NCBI lineage: Bacteria > Pseudomonadati > Pseudomonadota > Pseudomonadota bacterium. The sequence goes on along the minus strand of JAQBTG010000019.1, from coordinate 9,332 downwards.
CATTTTGATGCATCGCCAAATGCCGGCGACAAAGGCAAGGTGAACGACAGATAGATAGCGGTCAGACACCGTCAAACCTGTGTATTTTATGTACAACGAATTCCAATACAGGATTTGCGAATACCTCAAGGGAATCCGTTTTTGAGATCCTGTGGTGCCAGTCGAAGTGACGATCATCGCTATCCAATTTTCGTCAAATTCCGCTCTTGGCGGGGCCTCGAGCGGCGCATTGGCGGCGCTCCGTCCGCACATCTCAAGCACGTTCAGATAATTGACGCCGTCAGGAAGGATTGCGCCAGGATACGAGACCATGGCTTTGAGCGCCAAACCCTGGGCTGATCGTTCGCGTTCCAGCTTCGGCAGCGTAGGGTCGAGGGCAAAATTTATCGCGCCCAGTCTGGCTAGCGCATAAAGCACAGCAATATGATTAACGGAATCGGGCAGCATAACCGCCACGACATCGCCCGGCCGGATGCCCGCCAAATGAAGATTAGCCGCCGCCGTCGCTACGCGTTCGCGCAGTTCAGAATAAGAGACGATGAGCCCACCGTCTTCGATGGCGGGATGGTCGGGCCGCTCAAGCGCGTGCTGGTCAATAAATTCGGCTAGGTTCATGTCTGATCTTATCAAAGGCGTGGCATAGCAACCCGAAAATCGGGCGCATCGACTTTAGCCTGAATAGGGAAGCTCCTCGGGCGGAGCGCCCTGCGCCGCGCCAAATTCCCGGATATGCGATCAATCACCCGTTGCTTCCGCGCGCATCTGTCGTCCGCACCCCTGTTACCGAGGTTAATTCACTGATTTCACACATATTTTTGACTCCCGGCCCGCATGCCGCACATAGGCGGTTGGCAACGCGTTCACGCGCTATCAACCCTCCGCTACCACGATCTCAACCCCTTGATAACAAATTAACTAATTACTATATGCAGTAAAGCTAAACAGGGATTGGCGACCAATTTGTCATCGGCGTCACATTTAAGACGCAATTCCAGTGTTATAGTAGAATGAACTGACCCTAGCGATATGGCGATTTCCGCCGCTTCGATAGGGTGGCGAAAACGAAAAGGCAATTGGGAAGAGGATAGGATTATGGCGGCGAGTTATCCGACAATTCGTGACCAAAATGGCGTCTCGCAATATTTGCGCGAAATTCGCCAATTTCCGATGCTTGAGCCGAATGAAGAATTCATGCTCGCCAAACGCTGGCGCGAGCACGAAGATTCCGAAGCCGCCCATCGTTTGGTGACGAGCCATCTCCGCCTGGTCGCGAAAATCGCGATGGGCTACCGCGGCTATGGCCTGCCCGTCAGCGAATTGATATCCGAAGGCAATGTCGGCCTGATGCAGGCGGTAAAACGCTTTGACCCGGACCGTGGATTCCGCCTCGCAACCTACGCGATGTGGTGGATTCGCGCCTCGATCCAGGAGTATGTCTTGCACTCCTGGTCGCTGGTAAAAATGGGCACCACGGCGGCGCAAAAGAAACTGTTTTTCAATTTGCGCAAAATCAAAGGCAAATTGGAAGCGATCGATGACGGCGACCTCTCGCCGGAGAATGTGGAATATATCGCCGCGGCCTTGAATGTGCCGGAACGTGATGTGATCTCGATGAACGGGCGGATGCTGGGGCCGGATCAGTCGCTCAATGCGCCGGTGCGCGAAGAAGGCGGCGGCGAATGGCAGGATTGGCTTGAAGACCCAGAAACTGATCAAGAAAGCCTGGTCCTGGAGAGCGACGAATTGGCCCATCGCAGCACCCAATTGGTGCGCGCGATGGATGTGCTAAATGAGCGCGAAAAGCATATTCTGAGCGAACGTCGGCTCAAGGAGGAGCCCGCGACGCTAGAGGAATTGAGCAAGGTTTACGGCATCTCGCGCGAACGGGTGCGCCAGATTGAGGCGCGCGCCTTCGAGAAACTGCAAAAGACGATGCACGCCTCGGCTCAGCAGGAACGCGAGAATGAACGCACCGCCGCCGCCGAGATGGCGTAGGCGCTAAATCATTCCGTAAACTACCAACGCATCATAGATATACGGATGCCTCGGGCTAGAACGCCGGAGGCATCCGGCTGTTGGGCCAAACGCTTTAAGCACGTATGATGGCGGCTTCACGGCGAAACGCTGGGCAGGATGGCCGGGCCGGACTGCCAGGCAGGGCGAAAGACTCACGCGATGTATGACGGCGATATTGTTGATGCGCACCACCATTTGTGGGACCTAGAATCCGGTTGGTATTCGTGGTTGACCACGGACCGGCCCAAAGAAATGGTGTTCGGTGACCCAACGCCGTTGGCGCGAAATTATCTGTTGCCGGAATATCTCGCCGACATGGCAGAGGTTCGCCTTGTCAAATCAGTCCACATCACAGCGGCGCATACCACCGGCGATCCCACCGCCGAGACGCGCTGGCTACAGCAGATGGCGGACCAACACGGTTTTCCGCATGGCATCGTCGTCAGCGCCGCGCTCGAGCAAGCGGGGCTCGAGCAACATCTCGAAGAGCAGGCCGCTTTCGCCAATGTGCGTGGCGTTCGCCAAATTGTGAGCTGGCACGAGAACCCGGTCTTTAACTTCACCGCGCGGCCGGACGTTATGGCGGACCCTGCGTGGCGCGCCGGCTTCGGGCTGTTGGCCAGATATGGACTGTCTTTCGACCTGATGTTGTTCCCGACGCAATTGCCCGATGCGCTGGCGCTGGCGCGCGCCTTCCCCGACACCCAGATTATTCTCAACCATACCGGCAGTCCGGTGGACCGCGACGAAGCCGGCTTGGCGCGCTGGCACAGCGGCATGCAGGCACTTGCCGCAGCGGAGAACGTCGCGGTAAAAATTTCCGATCTCTGCGCTTACGATCACGACTGGACGGTGGACAGTTTTCGCCCCTTCGTGCGCAACACTATCGAGTGGTTCGGCGTTGAGCGTTGCATGTTTGCCAGCGACTTTCCGGTGGCGGCGCTGCATGGCTCGGCGCGCGATATCTATGATGCGTTCAAGGAAATCGTCGATGATTACGGCGTCGACGAACAGCGCGCTTTGTTCCACGACAACGCCGTCAAATTCTATCGCCTCGACTAAGTCGGATCGCGTTCAGACCCTGGCGCGTCCAAATCCCACTCCTGGGCGAGCGCGTCGTGCGCCGCCTGATAGCGCCGCTTTCTCACGTCCAACACCAATTCGAAGGCCACTTGCCACACCATCGGCACGGCGATCGACAATAGCCAACCGCCGAGCGCGGCGCCATAGATCGTCAGCCATGTCTCTATTCGCCCGGCTGGCGATACGATCATGCCGGCATTCAAGCTGTAATGCAGGCTACTCTGCACGAACGGGATGACGCCGGCGGCGTTACTGACGCCGACCGTCCGAAAAAGATAACGACCCGGCTGGTTGTCGACGAGGAACGCGACCAGGGTCGGCAACATGCCGCCATAGAGGATAATAAAGGTCGGTAGCGCGGTTATCGCCAGGGCGATGCCGCCAACCGTCAGCCCCGACGCAATGACGAACACAAAAAATATGTAGTTGCGCCGCCGGGTCGATGGTTGGGGCTTGGCTTGGCGCTGGACACGACGGGCGCGCCGCGCCATTCCGGCGCTGTTCATTACAACCCCCCGCCTACCGCAGCGAGGCAAGAAACCGCCAGGACGATGCAGCTGATGGCAAAGGCGGCGCGCCGGCCATGCGCTCGCGCGACAATGTGGCGCGCCGCATAAAGCGCCTGGAAATGCGCCATCATGCGGGCATGGTGGTTTTGGCGGGCGACGGCATGGGCGTATTCCTCACGGTCGGCCGCTTGCTCGTCCCGATCATCGACCAACCGTAGCAACGCACTCAAATCTCCGGAATTTATGACGGCGGAGAGTTGCTCCGCAACGCGCGCGCGACGAGTACGGCTGTAATATCCTGTGATGGCGGGCTCCAAGTCGGCGCCGATCCAACGCGCCAAATTGCGCAGCGGGCCGTGACTGTGGAACTTCTGAAGGCGAGCGAAATAAGCCAGATCATGGATACAGTCTTGAGACGCCAAAACTGCGCCCGCAATGTCATTGTCCGCGCGTTGCTGCTCATACAAGCGCGCAATTGATCGACGGTCCAGCGCCCCGGCGGACCGTCATAGAGAAGCCCGGCCAACAAATCCTCCATATCCTGCGAGCAGCGTAGGTGCCCGGCGAACGCCCGATAGGAGCCGCGCTCAATCCGCTGCAACAAACGCTCGGTCGTATTGTCTTGATCAGGCCAACGGCCGCTCAACAAAGTCACGACCGTCACGCCGAGGGCAAACATATCGCTTGCCGCTGTGCCGTCGCCGCGGCCGGCGGGTGAGGCCAGGGCGCTTTCTATCGGCTCGAAGGCGTCGGGTTGATCCAAACCCGGCGGCGCGCTAAGGCATTCTCCAAGCACCGCCGGTCCATCGGCCTGGGCTCGGAAATAGAGATTGTCGGGGCGAATAGCACGATGGGCCAAACCGGCGCGGTGCAGCGCGCGCAAGCCGTCTTCGAGGGGCGAGAGGATGCGATCGATAATCGCGCGCTCATCGAGCCTGTCCGCCAGTACGCCATCGCGTACCATAAGCTTGCCGCCCGCCGGGCGCTCCAAAATTAAAACCATCTGTTGATGCGCCGCGCCGGTTACCGTCACCGCACCCTGCGCCACCGCGCGCAACATCCCGTCGGAATCGACCGCTGCAAAATTTTCGAACTGTGCAAACCTGCCATAGCCGTTGCTTTGCAGGATAAGCGCGAAGTGCCGGCGGCGGCCGCCTTCCAAATCATGCACGCCGTAGGCGTCGGCCTGCGGTGAATCGAGATGGTTCAAGCGTTCTGCAAATTGAACTTCATACCGCCCACCGATAGCGGCGCCCGCACCACTAAGCAGCAGCGTTTGCGGCAGACCCGCACATTCTGGATCAAAGGCGCTGGGCTTCGGGTCCATGAGCGCTAGAGCTGCATGCTGGTCAGAAATTTCTTGTCACTGCGACAGCAGATTCATGCCGTAACGGTGCAAAACATGTTTCTGGTCTTGAGTTTCTCACACAGCGCCACCGCGCCTTTTTGATCGCTGAACGGGCCTGCCTCGATACGATAATAGACTCCTTTGCCGGGGCCTAGATCGACCTCGTTCACACGCCGTGAAAGCTCCCCCAACAAATCGGCATGGCGCTGCTTTAACGTCTCCCAGCCACGCTGCGCGGCTTCTTGCGAACGGTAGGACGCCAGGTGGACATGCGCTCCGCCCTCTGCGTCGGCGATCTCCGGCGTCGCCGCAGATGCCGGCGGATCGCCATTCTCGCCTACCGCCGGCGCCTCCACATCACCTGGTGTATCGGCCGATGTGCCGGCGGCTTGTTGAGCGGTCGATCGTGCGCGAGGCCCGGTGGGTGGCCCAGCGGGTGGCTCGGCCATGGCGATAGCCTGCGGGATTTGGCCCTCGGGCATGGCCATGATCGGTGCCAATTTATCCAGCACATGGCCGCGCTCCACGGCATAACTTTGCGTTGAGATCATGCCGCGTTGCAGCAGGGATTCAAGGGTCTCCACACGATAGCTAACTTCGGAGATGTTGGGAGACGCGTCGCCATGGCTGCGCGACCAAGCGCCGCCGAGGCGTGCCAAGAGTTCGTCTTCACTGATGAACCCTTCGGCGAAAAGATCCTGGAGAACGGATATCCTTTCATCCATGCGCGCGCGCCAATCTGATTCGAGGTTCTGCTGCATCGGCTCGAGAGCGGCCTCAATCGGGCTGTCGGTGTTGCGCGCGGCACGGGCGATCACGGCGCGGTCGAGCACGGCAAGATTGTCGCGCGCGACTTCGGCAATGCTGCGGTCGGAGTCTTCTTCCGTCAGAACGGTGCCGGAAACGTCGCTCGGGTTGCGCCGGATCAGTGTGCTATAGAGGGCGCGTGCTTCACTCTCGCGCCCGGTCTTCTCGTACACTATCGCCATGTTCAGCAGGGCGAACGGATTGCTAGGGTTTATGGAAAGCGCCGAATCAAGATAGATTTCTGCATAGGCATAGTTGCCCGTCTCAATCTCCCGATAGCCCTTGTTGACCAGGTTTTCATCGCTCGACGCCGGCCTGCCGAGCGTCGCCTCCTTAAACATCTGCGCCATCTCGGGAAGGTTTGAGCCGCAGGCACTCAGCAGCAGGCCGGCCGCCAAGGCGCCGACCACTGCCAGGCTCATAATCAGGTCGCGCCAACCCGCAATCCGCGGTTCGCTGTCGCGCTCAAAATAGGCCATCGCTTCAACTCCATTAACCCATTACGGGCGGCCCGTGAAAACGCCGCCCCGGTAATCGGATTCGAGCACAAACACACTTAATAATTAGTAAAACACCGTGTGGATTCGCGACCGGCAGCGCGCGGCGCTTCTCCGCCCTGTTCTGTTGCTTTTGCCGCCTCCGCAAGCTATGTGTGGGCCGCAGCGCCACCAACGTCCCCATCGTCTAGTGGCCCAGGACATCGGCCTCTCACGCCGAAAACGGGGGTTCGACTCCCCCTGGGGACGCCAAAATTTTCAATGGGTTTAGAAACTAGCGCTCAAACGTAGCCAACTTTTACCCAATAAGCGTTGCGGAAATGGCGCCTGAAAGGCCCATGTAGAGCGACTGACTCCTATCTCACGGTTTCGCGGTAGATTGGCACCTTCGCGCTTTTCAGTAGTGCGGTGGCGGCACGTTTTCAGATGGTTTTCCCAAGTTATCGTTGGCAAGCTCTCTGAGTTTCTCGTTTTGCCGTTGGGCCTGCTTGCGCAATTGGTCGATTATCTCTCCTTGGTCCGCAACAACGGCGGAAAGTTCCTCCTGCATATTTTCAATGTGGGCGAGCCGAGATTCGAGTTCGTTGATGCGATCAGTTGTGTCGGTCATGTGTGATTTCCAGGTGTTCGCGGGTTTGGCTACGGGTGATCGAGGCGTTCGAGGCGCAATTGGTACCAATCCCTCTGCCCGGAAGCATACGGCACTAGTGTTTATTCCAGAAGCTGTTGGTGACTCGCCCGCACGAAGTTACGGCGTAATTACCAATTTGATTTTGGCTGAGCCTTTGGACGTGCTCAAAAGCCGCCATGCGATTCACATTGTCCCGGTCCTGCCCTACCAGCGGAGCAAGTCAGCACCAGCCCGACCAAATTTGTTAGAGATTTCATTGCAAAGTGGAGATGTCAGCGAACCACCCAAGCATTCTCGCAATTCAACTGGCGGCGGCGTGTTCTATTACATTGCCGTCAAGTATGACGGGTGCGGCTTTTCCGCCATAAAAACCAAATATGTCGCGCTCGCGGGCAGCGGTCTCGCCAGGGTCGCCTCCTCGCGCACATAATCAGGCAGGCGCAACAGAGGATCGGACGGTACCCGTTCATCAATAATGCGCTCTTAAATTAGTGGGTCCTGTTGACCGACCGCATGACCCATCACCGCCGTTCCTCCGAACCAAACGATGGATTCCTAGAATCACTCGCGGATTCCTATCCCAACCGAGCTCTTCAACAGCTTCAGCCAAAAACGGGCATCCGCAATACAGCGAGTGCTACGACCATCTGAAGTCGAAAGGTAAACGGATTGGATCCGCCAATTTCATCAAGTGAGTAACCAAGAACAGAAATTTAAACACATAAGTTGCATAATATATTCATATTTCAACTTTTGTATTGGCGTATTCCAGACCACTAACCAAGTAAATCCATGATTTTTCGTGACTTATGAACGCACTCGGCCAATCGCGCTGTCTTTACAGCGATATATTCAGCCGCTGAGGATATTCATAGAAAATTAACTAAGTTATTGATAAAATGTTTTCATTGTCTACATACCGACAGCGTTGAAAGTGCTTGTATGACACTGAACTTCATTCGGCGGATCGAGTGGTCCTCCGACCAGTTTCTGCCGCCGAACGAATCATTCCATCTGGATGAAAGACAGCGCGAGAAAATGTTCGTTATCGCGCATTTTGTGTCGCCGATCTGTGTGATTATCCCGTCGCCAATGCTCTTTGGCCTGGCAGGCATGAATACGCCACTATTTTTTGGCATCGCACTCGGGTTTTCCGCATTTTACGCCCACCATTTTCCTCAATTGTGAATAGGTATCCACGGGTTTCCGGCTAATACAATTCTCACGCTTTTTCCCAACATCAAAAATTAATTTAGGTGGAAGGCATGACCTCGCATAAGAAGATAAGCACCATTACTCGGCGGAAGGCGATTGCTTCCGCCTCATCCCTGATCCTTGCGTCGTCAATTGCGCCTGGTTTGATCGGCACCGCTCGGGCGCAGCAAAAGACCCTAAAGATTTTGCAATGGAACCATTTTGTGCCGGCGTTTGACGAATGGTTCAACGAAACTTTCGTTAAGGAATGGGGTCAGCAGAATAACACCCGCGTGGTGGTCGACAATGTCGGCATGACCAGTATCAAGGGCCGCGCGGCATCGGAAATCGCGAAACGCTCCGGTCACGACATCTGTATGTTCCTGAGCCCACCTGCCGCTTACGAAGACAATGCCATTGATCACCGTGAGATTTATGAGGAATGCGCGCGGCGGTACGGCAATCCGCTAGACCTCGCCATCAAGAGCACGCTCAATCCCAAGACAGGAAAATATTTCGGTTTTTCAAACAGCTACGTGCCCGACCCCGTCAACTATCGGAAAGACCTGTGGGACGACATCGGGATGGTGCCCGACACTTGGGACCGCATCATGGAAGGTGGCCGGAAAATCAAGAAAAAGCACGGCATCCCCGTGGGTCTTGGCCTTTCTCCGGAGTTGGACAGCAATATGTTCCTGCGTTCCATCATGGCTGCCTTCGGTGCTTCCGTGCAGAATGCCGATAGCAGCCTGGCGCTCAAATCAAAACATACCCTTGAGGCAATCAAATTCGTCAAGGCGCTATTTCGTGAGACCATGGACGACGACGTCTTTACATGGGACGCATCTTCGAATAACCGATTCATGCTGGCCGGGCGGGGGTCGCTGACGCTCAACGCTATTTCCATCACTCGGACCGGCGAGACTCAGAAAATCCCGATGGCTGACCAGATTTATTTGCTGCGCCCGGCCAAGGGACCGGTCACTGATTTAGGCCTGATGCATTTTATGAACGCCTACGTCATCTGGAACTTCGCCGAAAACATCGATGGGGCGAAGACATTCCTCGTCGATCTTGTAGGCCAGTCGCGGAAGGGTTTTCTCGCCAGTAAATTCTATAACATGCCTGTTTGACGTCAGCGCCTATGGAACAAACTAGTCGGATTGCATAAGGGAGGGTTTCTGGCTCATCGTAGTGACCGAAGGGAACGAAGATGAGACAGAAATCGCAGACACGCCAGACCGGTG
>JAQBTG010000018.1 GCA_027624955.1 Pseudomonadota bacterium | reverse complement strand
CCTGAATATCTTCAGAAAATAGGAATCACGTTCTCATAATTCGTTCAAGAGTTTTGCAACAGAATTGGGCGGGAAGGAGACATGGCAAACTGCTTTACCAATCCGGACGAGCTCTAGATTGGACCTTCTGAGCAACGCAGCCGTCTACGCAAGAAATTAAAACTGGCAGGCCCCGGCGCGAACCCTTCTTAAAGCCCGAAGCGGCTCCACCAGGCGCGAGCTTCGACCGACGCCAGGATATTATCGACCAGCCCGCCGCCGTCTTCCGAGATAAACGCTGCGCCCATAGCGCCGGCGGCGCCAAAACCGAAGCGCCGGCGGAGCCAGCTTGGGCGGCGGCCGACGGTGCGCATGCGGACTTTTTTGCCGTAGCGCTCGCGCAGCACACCGCGGATATCGCCGATGCCGTCGGCCAGGCCGATCTCGACGGCGCGCGCGCCCAGCCAGAAATCACCGCTGAACAATTCCTCTTCGTCCAGGCTGAGGCGCTGGCCACGCCGGCTCCTGACCAGGTCTTTGAAATTTTCATGAATTTGGCGCTGCACGTTCACCAGCCGGGCGACATCTTCCGGGCGTTCCGGCTTGAACGGATCGAGCAAGGATTTCTTGCTGCCCATGGCGTGCAGGCGGCGCTCGATGCCGAGTTTCTCCAGCGCATCGGTAAAGCCGAAGCCGGCGGAAATCACGCCGATGCTGCCGACAATCGAATTGTCGTTGATAAATATTTCATCCGCCGCACAGGCCAGCCAATAGCCACCCGACGCCGCGACATCCTCGACAAACGCCATCACCGGCACTTCGCGCTCCATCGCAAGATCGCGGATGCGGCGCTGAATCAAGGCCGATTGCGCCGGCGAGCCGCCCGGCGAATTAATACTGAGCGCGATTGCCTCAACGCCGGGCAGGCGGAAAGCGCGCTCCAGCGATGGCGCCACAGATTCGAGATTAAGGCCGCCGCGCATAAATCCGCCCTGGCCGATCACGCCGGTCAGGCGGATGACGGCCACCACCGGCGGTGGGCGGCGGAAGGTGAGGCGGGCGATCAAGCGGGAGGACATATCACACCCTCTATAACATAAGCGCGTTGCCGTGGCGCAAAACTGAATTCGCGGCCTTGGTGGGATTGCCGTTCGCCTTGTGCAGCACCAGCCCGGCGGAAAGCCGGAGCGGCCCCTTGCTGCCGGCAGTGGCCTGGACGATCACCCGTTTGGCCGCCACCGGCGGCTCGGCATCATCTCCATCGGCGATGTTGTTGGCGGCGCTCTTTGTGCCTTTCGCGGCGTCCCGTACGCCTCCCCGCATGCTGGCCCGGCCATCTTCACTTGCGCTTTCTCTTTGGCCCTCTCTTGGGCCCTCTGCTGTGCCTTCTGTGGCGAAGGGGTCGTGCGGCCACAGCGGAAATATCACCAGGTCGCCGGTCTTGCCGCCCAGCAGGGCCAGGAGCTCGGCCAGGCGGTCGGTGCGGTGGGTCATGGTGATGGTGCCGCCGGGGCGCACCATGCTCAGGCAATACGCTACCCAGGCGCCGAGCCCGCCGGCGCCTTCGATATTGGCGGTGGCCTTCTCGTCCTTGCCTGATGCGCGCACCCGTCCGGCCTCAAAATAGGGCGGGTTGGCCATGACATGATCAAAACTGCGCGGCACCATGCGCGGCGGCGGGCGCTGCAAATCGCCGACCATCACTTCGAGACGCTCACCGAGGCCATTATCAGCGATATTCTCGACCGCCAGATGCACCAGCTCGCTCTGCACCTCGACGCCGGTGATCCTGATGCCGGGCACGCGCCAGGCGAGGCACAGCATCGCCGCGCCGGCGCCGGCGCCGACATCGAGCACCGCTTCGCCGCCTGTCGCCGGGACGCTCGCCGCCAGCAGCACCGGGTCCATTGCGACGCGGTATCCGGCGGCGTGTTGGCGCAGCGTCACTTGGCCGCCCAAAAGAGCGTCGTGGGTGATTTTTTCAGGCAGTGCCATCAAGCTCTCCGGCTTCGCGCAGGATGTAGCGGGCCTGCTCGGCATCTTCATCAAGTACCATCAAACGGCGCGGAATGGCGGAGGCGCTGCCTTCGAGAACGCTCATATATTGGTCCAAAACGAAGCTTTCGATGCCGCCATCGCGCAACAGAGCCTCCAAAAAGGATAATTTGACCGGATCGTTTAATCTTAACAGTTCCAACACCGAATATCCGCCAATCTAGCTATATCGCTGCTGCAACCGAGAACAACGCCCGAGGACAACAGCCGGGGACAACACCCGAGAACAATACCGCTGCCGCGGCCAAAAAATGTGTGCAATGCCGCGCCGAGGCGGTATTAATGTGCTGCTTCGGCGCGAGCGCAAACATGCTTGCCGCTTGAACGCCCGGCGTCAAGACACGGTCCGTGTCGGCGAGCTGGCGCAATCGAAAAGAGGGAATCTTGGGAGAGATCATTCAATTCGACAAAGACGTTCCGGCCGCGTCTGGCGAAGATGTGACGCTCGATCGTTTACAGGCGCTCGTGGCCGAGGATTTGCGCCATGTAAATCGCGTCATCCTTGAACATATGCAGAGCAATGTGGCGCTGATCCCGACGCTGGCCGGGCATATTATCGCGTCGGGCGGCAAGCGGCTGCGTCCGATTTTGACTTTGGCGGTGGCGCGGATGTGCGGCTATTCGGGCGCCCGTCATGTCAGCTTGGCGGCGTGCATAGAGTTCATCCATACCGCGACGCTGCTGCATGACGATGTTGTCGATGAGAGCGATCTCCGGCGCGGCGCGGCGACCGCCAACGCGGTGTGGGGCAACAAGCCGAGCGTGCTGGTCGGCGACTTTCTTTTCTCGCGCGCTTTTCAACTGTCGGTTGCAGACGGCTCGCTCAAAGTTTTAGCTATATTAGCAAACACCTCGGCCGTCCTCGCCGAGGGTGAAGTGATGCAGCTGCTCACCTCGAATGATACCGAAACCAGTGAGGCGGCCTATCTCGAGGTTATCACCGCCAAGACCGCGACGCTGTTCGCCGCCGCCTGCCAGTTGGGCGGCATCGTCGCCGAGCGCCCGGCCAGCGAGGAGGACGGGCTGAAGAATTACGGCCTCAATCTCGGCATCGCCTATCAGCTCGTTGATGATGCCCTCGACTATGCGGCGCGCGAAACAACCCTCGGCAAATCCATCGGCGATGATTTCCGCGAAGGCAAGATCACCCTCCCCGTGGTGCTGTCGTTCCGCCGCGGCGGCGAGGAAGAGCGCGATTTTTGGCGCCGCACGATGGAAGACGGCGAGCAGACGAATGAAGATTTTGAGCGCGCGGTGATGTTGATGGAGCGTCATGGCGCGATCCACGACACCTTCGAGCGCGCCCGCCATTACGGCGACGTGGCGCGCGATTCGCTCGCTATTTTCCCGGACTGCGCGGAGAAGAAGGGCCTGCTCGACGTCATTGATTTTTGTATTCGACGGACACATTGAGCGAGGATTAGTGATGGCGGACGATGCGATAGTGGTGACCGGCGCTGCCGGGTTGATCGGTTTTACCGTGGCGGCGCGGCTGCACGCGGAGGGCCGGGCAGTGATCGGCATGGACCGCGTTGCGCCGCCGGAGGATTTTGAATTTCCCTTCATCGCCGCCGATTTGGCTGACGTGCACAAGCTCTATGAAGCGCTCGACCGCGGTGCCACGGGGATCATCCATTGCGGTGCCGTCTCGGGGCCGATGCTGCTCACCGACAATCCGCGCGCGATCGTCGAATCCAATCTGATGGGCAGCGCCAATGTGTTCGAAGCGGCGCGCCAGCGGGCGTTGCGCCGCGTGGTTTATTGCTCCTCCACTTCGGCCTATGGCGAGCACCCCCAGGACCTCGAGATTTGCAGCGAGGCGGTGGCGCTGAACGCGGTCGATGTCTACGGTGCGACCAAGGCTGGCGGCGATATCCTCGCCCGCGCCTATGCCGCGCAGCATGGTCTCGATGCCGTGGCATTGCGCTTCTCCTGGGTCTATGGCCCGCGCCGGCGCACCGACTGCCTGATCCGCGAATTGCTGCGCGATGCCCTTGACGGGCGCGCCAGCCCGCGTGATTTCGGTCCCGGCTTTGCGCGCCAATATGTCTATATCGAGGATGTCGTCGATGCCTGCATCGCCGCCTATGACAGCGCTGAACTCGGCGCGCGCGCCTTTAACATCACCGGCGGCACGCGCGCCAGCTTTGAGGATATCGCCGCCGCCGTGGTCGCTGCGCTGCCGGCGGCGGAGATCGTCAACCAAGGCAGCACCGGCGCTGACATGCATCACGCGCCGATGGATCTATCGGCCGCAGCCGCCGTTCTCGGCTGGCGCCCCAATTGGCCGCTCGACAAAGGCGTGCGGGCCTATGCCGAATGGCTGCGCGATCATGAATTCTAACGCCACGCCGGCGCGCCGCCCGCTTGCCGCGCGCCGCCGATAGCGCTATAAAGCCGCCGCCCGCAGCGAAAACGCTAAAACAACATAAGTCCCGGTATCGGAGTGTAGCTCAGCCTGGTAGAGCACTGCCTTCGGGAGGCAGGGGCCGGAGGTTCGAATCCTCTCACTCCGACCATTTTTTGCGGCGACGCCAAGTCCTCCCCACTATGCCAAGGTTTCCTGCAAGGTCCGGCTCGGACCGACAACCCATTTGTCGCCAAGGCCATCGCCGAAATAGTAAGCTTCTGCCAGGCGCAGAAAACAGGGGGGCGAAATGACGAGCTTGCAAGGAATGAGATGGGTCATAGTTGGCGCCGATTTGTCTGTCTCTCACCATCCAATTTGCTCAATGAACTAAACGGATTGTTGTCGTGGCCCAAGTCAAAGTTTGGTTCGAATTGGAGTGTGTCGGATGCCGGTAGATTTTGAACCGCTGTACCAACAGCTCAGAAACCGGCGCGCCGAGACACGTGCAAACCGGAAGATGCTGCCCGAGATCCGTGACAGCGTCCGTGAATCGGGCGTCGCGCGAATTCTTCAGCCGCGCAGCCATGGCGGGGCAGGCGGTCCGTTGCGGGATATCGTTGAGGCGCTCACCCAGATCGGCGCGGCTTGCGGCTCGAGCGGCTGGGTCATCGCCCAGTATATCCTGCACAATTACATGGTTTCGCAGTGGCCGGATGAAGGCCGCGAGGCGGTCTGGGGGAAAGATCCGAAAGCTCTGGTCGCCGGCATCCTCGTCCCCAGTATGGGCAGCTACGAGGTGAAGGACGGCGGTTTTTCAGTGAGTGGTCGTTGGCAATGGGTGACGGGAGTCGATACTTGCGATTGGTGCATCGTCACCGCCTATGAAAAAGACAATCCTGGCCCCGAGACGCACCGCCATTTTTTGCTCCCGCGCGAACAGCTCACCATCCTCGATACCTGGTACGCCATTGGTCTCAAAGGCAGCGGCACCAATGACGTTGAAATGAAACAAATATTCGTTCCGAGCTATCTATCGCTCACGATGGCCGAGCTGCGCGGTGGAGAATCACCGGGCGGGCAGTGGCGCGACAATCCGCTTTATCTGTTGCCGAGCTATTCTATTTTTGGCCTGGGAATCACCAGCGGCGCCGTCGGCATCGCGCGGGAAATAGCCGCTGAATACAACGCCATCGTCAGTAAGAAAGCGTCGGTGATGAGCGAACAGCGGGTTGCCGATTTTTCATCGCAGCAAATCAAATTTGCTGAGGCCAAATGCGCCGCTGACAGCGCGGCTGAAATCCTCCGCTTCGCCGCCGACGAATTTTTCGCCATCGCGACCGAGGAGGCGCGCACACCCACCGATTTGGAGCGTGCGCGCTGCCGAGCGTTGGCGACGTTCGCCGGCAACACAGCGATGGATTCGGCTAAGACCGTGTGGGATCTCTCGGGCGCCCTCAGCGTTCTAAATTCTAGCGTGCTCGGCGGCCTCTATACCGATCTCATCGTCGCCAATCAGCACTTCACCCAGAACAAGGACCCAAATTTCAAGAGCTACGGACGCACGCTCTACGGTCTGCCTTTGGATAATATCACGCTCTAAAGAATCCTATACCCGAGCCGGCCGGTCTCGCCTGGCTGGCATGTGTCCGAGCGTGGTAGAGAACGGTTCTTACGAAGCAGGAGCCCGAGGTTTAAACCCTCTCGCTCCGTCCAACCCACACCGATGCAAGGCACGCCCGGCCATACGATAATTATCAGCCTGGTCCTGCTCGGGTCGAAAAACCTATTTGTCGCCAACATCGTTGCCGAGATAGTAAGTTTCTCCCAAGCGGAGATAACAGGGGGTGAAGAGATGAGCTTACAAGGAACCAACGTGGTCATTATCGGCGGTAGCTCCGGGCTCGGGCTAGCGACCGCGCGAGCGGCGCTCGCGAAGGGCGCGCAAGTCGCCGTTACCGGCCGGTCGCCGGAGCGACTACGTGCGATACAATCAGAGCTTGGCGACGGCTTGGAGACGGTCGCCGTCGATGCGCTCGACGAGGCGGCGATGAAGGCATTCCTGGAAAGCCGTGATCGCATCGATCATCTGTTCGTGACGATTGGCACCTATGTCGCTGATCACCATCTTGAACCGGCAATGGGCGCGTTGCGCGGCCCGGTCGACACGCGCTTGAACGCCGCGCTGCACGCGACGAAATATGCGTTGGCGAAAATGAGCGCGACGAGCTCGATCACGCTGATGTCGGGTACCGCCAGCGTGCGCCCCATCCCAGGCACATCGATGTCATCGGCATCCTGTGGAGCCATCGAGGGCTTGATGCGTGGGCTCGCTGTCGATTTCGCGCCGATCCGGGTAAATGCGCTTCGCGCCGGCTTCTTCGACACCCCGTTTCTCGATGATGTACTCGGCGATCAACGGGCTGCCGTGGTCGCCGATCTCGAAGCGCGGCTGTTGGTTGGCCGCATCGGCCGCCCTGAGGAAGCTGCCGCCGCCGTGATCTTTATGATGGAGACGGGTTACGTGACGGGAAGCTGCCTCACCATAGATGGCGGCGGGTCCTTGATTTAAGGGATGGCCTAGTTACTGCGGTCAATTCTACGGCGCCGCCAAGCCCTCTGCGCCACTTCATAATCTCCTGCGCGCTCATCCGGCCGCGCCGCCGTCGGGGCGTTTGCGCAAGCCGGAAGGGAGCGGAATGACACGCGATTTCGGAAACAGCACCGAGACGGTGGTGCCGACACCGAACTCGCTGTCGAGCTTGAGTTCGCCGTCATGCAACTGGGCGAGAGCATCAACCAGTTGCAGGCCTAATCCGGTGCCGGCGATCTTGCGGTTGTCGGCGCTATTGACCCGGCCAAAACGCGATAGCACGCGCGGAATGTCGCTGGATTTGATGCCGACCCCGGTATCGCGCACCGAGAGAGCGAGACAGCCAGTGTCAGAAAGCCGCGCTGCCACAGTGATGCGGCCGCCGGCAGGGGTGAATTTGAGCGCGTTGGACAGCAGATTGAGAACGATCTGATCGAGCGCTCGCGCGTCGCCCCTGAGAAGCGGCAACTCGGTGCCAAGTTCAACATCCAACACGAGCTCGGCCTGGCGAATATTAACCGTCATCATGTGCGTGCAGCGTTCGATCGTCGTGCCGAGATCGACTTCCGTTTCGTGGAACTCCGCCTTGCCCGCTTCGATCCGGCTGAGGTCGAGAATATCGTCAATCAGGGAGAGCAAATGCCGGCCGCTGTAAAGGATATCGGTGACATAGCCTTCGTAGTGCGCGTCGCCCAGCGGCCCAAAAATCTCTGTCTCCATCATCTGGGAAAAGCCAAGGATTGCGTTCAGCGGCGTTCTCAATTCGTGGCTCATATTGGCCAGGAATTCAGATTTTTGCTGATCGGCGAATTCGGCACGCTCCTTCGCTTCCAGAATCTCGCGCTCGGCCTCGATCCGGTACGTAATATCGACCCTGGCGCCGCTCCACCGAGTGGTGTGGTGAAACTGATCCTTCATCGCGCGCGCGCGCGTATGGACGTGGCGTATTTGCCCGTCGGGCCAGACAATTCGGTGTTCCAAATCGTAGGGCTCTCCGGTTTTCAGCGAATGCGTCCACCTACGCCCAACCAGCTCGCGATCATCGGCATGCGTATACTGCATATAGGCATCAAATTCTTGTGGCACCGAATCTGGCTCGATACCAAATATGCGGCATAGCTGCGCCGACCACAGCGTGCGCATTTGATTCTGGTCCTCGATTTCTAGGGACCAGCTGCCGACATTGGCGGTCTCTTGTGCTTCGGTCAGGCTCGCTTCGTTCTTTCGCAATTCCTCTTCCGCGATTTTGCGGTCCGTCACGTCGCGGCCGAACGCCTGAAACTCGAACACGCGGCCCGATTCATCGAAGAAGGCTCTATCGCTCCACTCCTGCCAGCGCACCGAGCCGTCTTGCAAGTCCAAGCGGTGCTCGACCGTGGCGAACGGCTTGTCCGGCCCCAGGCTGGCGACATAACGCTTGAGCGCCGCGACCTCTTCCGGCGGCACGAAATCGAAAATATTTATCCCGCTGATGTCTTCAAGATCGAAGCCGCATTGCTTGGCATAAGCTGCGTTCGAAAACAGCAGGCTGCCGTCCGGCTTGTAGCGGCAGACGAATTCGGGCTGGTCCTCCACCAGGCTTCGGTAGCGCTTTTCACTGGCGCCAAGCGCTTCCTCGCGCTCCTTCATTGCCGTGATGTCGGTACGAATGCTGACAGCGTAGCCGGTCGGTAGGACGTGGTCGCTGCGTTTAAGCCAGGTGCCGTTGGTGAGGCAAACCTCGGACGCCTCGCCGGCGTCAATGTGCTGGCGCACTTCGAGAATATAATCGTCCACACTGCCGACGGTCGCGGTCATCGCGCCGATCGCAAAATATGCCCGGCGAATATTGTCGCGTGGCGTGCCCGGCACCAGGAATTGTCCGATTCGGGGAAAAAGTTCGCGATATCTTTTGTTGGCGTAAACGAAACGCTCATCCGCATCAAAGAGAACAATGCCTTCCGACGCGCTGTCCACCGCGTCGCGCAATTGCTGTTTTTCGATCTCGGCCAGTTTTTGTGTGGTGATGTCGCTATGCGTTCCCACCATGCGCACCGGACTGCCATCGGCGTCGCGGACCGCCCGCCCGACACTACGCACCCACATGTAGTCGTCATTCAATTGGCGTTGGCGATATTCGACGTCAAACGGGTCGTTGTGATCGAGATGCGCGCGAATGCTTTGCAATACACGCTCCCGGTCCTCGGGATGCAGGCGCTTCGCCCACACCTCTTCAGCATCGTCTATATCGAAATGCCGCGTGGTTTCGGTGTCGCCTTCGCCATGAAGAGGTTGCTTGCGGGACTTACTCCAGAGCAGCTTGCGCTCTATATCCCAATCCCAGACTTCGGTACTGGTTGCCCATAAGACTAAGTCGAAGCGTTCCGCGAACTGTGCCTCCGACTCTTGTGTCCCATCAAGATACGCGCCATGCGACTTCGCCGCACTAGATGCGTCTTTTGCCGGGCGCTGAACTGGCTTGTTGGCACGCGTCATCAAGGTCCGAACATCAAGTTTTACGTTTTCTGATAGTTCTAATAATTCAAAACCTGGGGTCTCTATATATGAGCAGCTTAAGGGTTTACCAATCGCTAATAAAGTGGTGATTACCCGGGAAAGTCGCTTAGAGCGTCACTTCGGCGTTGCATCGGTTTCACGAGCTGCGGCCGCACGCCCGACGCTCTTCAGTTGGATAATCTCTCGCGGCCAGGCTGCTCGCCGCCTTTAATCTTCTTTCATCACCAATTGGGGCTTCGGGAAGCGTTGGCGGCGCTGGGCTTCTTTGATGGCCGCGCGCGTTGATTTATCGCTTTCGCTCTTCTTATTTTCTTCCTGTGCCAGATGTTCGGTCGCCATGTCGCGGAAATGCGCGGCCTGGGAATCGCCGGCCTCGTCCGCGAGGCTGAACAGAAACAACGCTTTGCCGGCGTCCTTTTCGACCCCGCGACCGAGCAAATAGAGCAGGCCAAGGGCAAACCGTGCGTCATTGTCGCCGGCCTCAACAGCGGCGCGCAGCAGTTCGGCCGATTTATCCATCGCCCGCGCAACCGCATTGGCCAGTGTTAAGTCGGTGTCGGCGATAGCTCCGCTCCTCACTTCTGATCTCTGTTCGTTTTGCCGCTATTCGTTTTGCGCGCGCCATAGCCAAGGCAGCTCGAACTGCCCGGACCACAAGCCGGTCCCAGATCCCGTGTTCCAAATCTCCCAATCCTCAAATTCACTGCTGTAGCGGCTGTCGATTACGACAAAGCCCTTATTGACCAGCCAGCCGCTAAGGTTTTCGCGCTTTTTGATAAAGCAGGAGGCCATCAGCCGGCCCTCGGCGTTGGTCGAATGGCCTTCGCATGAAACCGTACGGCCGGCGATCTTTTCGGCCAGCCTGCCGGCGGCGATCAGCGCGCAGCGGTAAGGGTGACCGTCCCTAAAACAGATTTGTTCGCGGCCGTTAAAATCTAGCTCGGGCGCGTCGATGCCGAAAAGGTCGATGACTTGACCTTCGATGACGATCGTATCGCCGTCGATAACCTGTGCCTGGCCGGCGATATCCTGCGCCGCAGCTGGCATGGCGGCTTGCGTTAGAAGCGCCAGCATTGTGACGGCCGCGGCTGCAGCCCCGACCATACCCGCCCGGTAGGCGGAAAAGCTTGAATAGCCAAACATGAGCCAGCCTAGCACCAAACCGTTCAATTTGGACATTGAAGAGCAAGGAAGGGTGAGGCGCAGATTGCCGCAACCTGCGCAGCGCCCGGCGGCGGCTTTAATCTAAAGGCTTAATTTACCAATTTTGCTTAACTTTCAATGGGTTTGTCTCACCGTCCGCGTTTACGCGGGCGGCAAATGAAAGTTTGGTTCGATCATGCAGTCTTTGGGCACCGGCACATTCGAAAATACGACCGGCGACATGGGCTCCGCCGGAGCGCGCTCGGCGGTGACGCAAAGTTATGATTACGATCTTTTCGTTATCGGCTCAGGCCCGGCCGGCCAGCGCGCCGCCATTCAGGCCGCCAAGCTCGGCAAGCGGGTGGCGGTGGCGGAAATGAAATCGGTCGTTGGTGGCGCCTGCATCAACACCGGCACCATTCCGAGCAAAACCTTGCGTGAAGCGGCGCTGCATCTCTCGGGATATCGCGAACGCAGTGTTTACGGCGCGTCCTACGCGTTTAAGCGCAGTATCACCATGGCCGATCTCCTGTATCGCGCCGAAAAAGTAATCAGCAATGAGATCGACGTGACGCAGCATCAATTGCAGCGTAACCATGTCGAAATGTTCAACGCGCGTGCTTCGTTTACCGGACCGCATCGCCTCAGCCTGGACCTTAGCGGCAATCGCGGTCGTCGCGAAATCAGCGCCGAAGCGATTATTATTTCCGTCGGCACCCAGGCGCCTTGGACAGATACGGTGGAATTCGACGGCCAACGAATCTTCAACAGTGACGATATCCTCGGCCTGGAGGATCTACCCTCCACGATCGCCATCATCGGCGCCGGCGTGATTGGCTGCGAATACGCATCCATTTTCGCCACGCTCGGCGTGCGCGTCACGCTGATCGACAAGCGCACCCGCCTGCTGCCGTTCATCGACTATGAACTGGTCGATACGCTTGTCTATCACATGCGGCAAAACCGCCTGACGCTCAGGCTCGGCGAAGCAGTGGCGAGCGTGGAAACCTACCAGCACCGCACCGGTGAGCGGGTGCGCATAAATCTGGAGAGCGGCAAGCGCATCAATACGGACAAGGCACTCTATGCAGCCGGGCGCATGGGCAATACCGAACGCCTCAATCTGGATGTGGCCGGCCTGTGTGTGGATGAGCGCGGCATGCTGGAGACCAATGACGATTTCCAGACCAAAGTTCCGCATATCTATGCGGTTGGCGATGTTGCCGGCTTTCCGAGTCTGGCGTCAACCGGCATGGAACAGGGCCGCCATGCGGCGGCGCATGCGTGCGGTGCGACCGTTAAGAGTTTCCCGAAATTCTTTCCGTATGGCATTTACACCATTCCGGAGATTTCCGTGGTGGGTAAGAACGAAATCGAGCTTACTCAAGCTGGAACCGCATATGAGGTCGGCAAGGCGACCTACCGGGAAATCGCGCGCGGCCAAATTATGGGCGACCTTACCGGAGTTCTAAAATTGCTGTTTGATATCGAATCGCATAAATTGCTCGGCGTAGGAATTATGGGCGAAGGCGCAACCGAACTCGTGCATATCGGCCAGACAGTGCTCAGCTTCGGCGGCACCATCGAATATTTTATCGATTCGGTATTTAACTATCCGACCTTGGCGGAATGCTACAAAACCGCCGCATTCGATGGCCTCAATCGGCTCGAATAGAAAATCGCAATAAGAATTGAAAAAGGCGCCCGGTCGGGGGGCGCCTTCTTGTTATCAGTTCAAAGCGCTGTGCCGATTCCTGCACCGATTCCCGTGGCTGTTGCACGTAACGACCGCCACAGGAATCCGAAATGGATTACGACATGGCATCCGAATCGTTCTTATAAAGGGATCTCAAACGGCGCTTAGGCGCGCACACGCTCAACGATCACCCGTCCTCTACCGCGCCGAACCAGATAGCCGCCACGTGGAATTCGCAATTTTCCCTGCTTGGCCAAAGGCTCAAGCGTGTCGGTGATCAGCGTGGCGTTGGGGTCGATTGGTGAGCTGTCGGGCTCGCTCGTTTGTTTCTCAAACCATTCGCCAAAGGCCTTGTTGGCGATGTCCGCACCAAGAGACTTTCTGAGCGCGTTTAGTTTGCGCATTTGTCCCTTGTTGAGGCTGCTTTCGTCAAATTTTCCGGAAGATTTCTTAGCCATGCTCACACTCGTTTTGGGTAAGGGTTATTTACTAAACCTCACGTATACGGAATGGTGCGAAATGACAAACATTATTTCTTATAACTGTCAAAAATAGGAATTCTAGCAGCTGGAATGATTCCATGCGCATTTTTCAATTCCCATAGCCGATGCAGGGGTTGCGGCCAATTGATCAGTAAATATGCCTATAACTAGATAAATATTACATCGATCGGTTCGGATTTCGTTGCGCTCTTATAAGGAGTTTCTCCGCTGCCGAGCAGGAAAGTCCTATGCCGCGGCTTTGTCCCGCGGCACCCCCCCCCGGGGCGCTAGTCGTCATATCCGAGCGCAACCAATTGCGCCCCGGCGTGAGACCGGAAGTTGGCGTGGGTTTGGTCATCGAAATGGCTCCGCCAATCACCCTGAACGCCTTTGCGGAAATGAGAGTCACGATCTTCCTTGCCGGCGCCGCGTCCCTTGGCCAGGTTTTTAAAACTGCTCGCCTGCAAGCAGTTTATTATTTCCTCCTTGTCTGCGCTGGCACCGAGAAACTTCAAGATACCGCGCAGCTCAGTCTCGCCATCGGACAATAGGTCTTCATATCTAACTTCATAATAGCTTTCAGGGAATTCGGCTCCGAATTCTTGCCCGGCGCGTATGCTTCTGACCCATGATTTCGCGTAATTCTCGGCAAAACCTTTGAGGTCACCGAACCCAGTTTCCGCCCATTCCTTTGACACGCGTAAATTATGGAACCAGCCCGAGACCGCACCGTCACGACCGTCGCGGATGAGATGAAGAAATTTCACATGCGGAAAAAGGCGAGCAAACAAGTGCAGTCCGAGCACGTTGTCCGGTGATTTCTCACCGATAATGCGGATGTTCTCCCCGTCATACTGGGCCAACAGGAGACTCACGGCCATTTGCAACAACGCGTAATGCTGCGGTTCAGCGAAACGTGGATATCCTTCGATCTCGTTGAAGATGGAGCGGTTCTTAAAACCGATCTTGCTATTGTATTCCTGTAGTGCTTTTCCCAAGCCGGGGAGCAGAAAGTTTAGCAAATGCCCTTCGCCTCGGCAGGCGATTTCCGGATGGGCATTCAACATGAGTTGCAGCCACGTCGTGCCTGATTTCAGCGCGCCGCAAATGAAGAATAGCGGCTTAGAGGTGGCCGCATCGGCGCCTTTGTGGAGCGCCGCCAAAGCTTCCGGCGGCGGCACGCGGTCGGCGATTTCGCGGAGGTTTTGCCACAGGTTGACGTTATTATTCTTTTCAGCCATCTGAGCGGCCTTTTTTGATCCGATGCGTGGCCCGTTCGTGGGCAAATTTATGCAACATTTTCCCAGGCGCCGCTTTTTCCGGAGCGGAACAGTGCGTCGAGAATCCGCATATTGGCGAGCGCGTCTTCGAGCGGAAATTCGAGCGTTCCGCCGCGCACTGCGGCGCTGAATTCTTCGGCCTGATTAACATACATATTGAGCGGCTCGAAGGTCTCGTACTCCTCCACGGCGTCGTCCCAGATGCCGCGGTCGCCGCCGATCAGAATTTGCGCTTTGCGGTCGGGCGCTTGGGCGAACGGGTCAGTAAGCTCGATCCGGCCATGGCTGCCGAAAAATGCCATATGCTGCTGCACCGCAAGCTCGGTAGAGCAGGTGAAGCCCGCCTGCCCAGCCGGGTAGTCGAGGATCGCGCTCACCAGGCAGTCAACGCCGGTTTCGCCGTCGCGCCGGATGGCGGCGAACACGCGGGTCGGCTCCTCGGCGAAAATATAGCGCGACGTCACCATCGGATAGACGCCGATATCCAACAGGCCGCCGCCGCCCATCTCGGGCTTGTTGCGGAAGTTGCCGGCGTCTTCGAGGCGATAGCTGAGCCACCCTTGCGCGCCTTTGAGCGTGCCGATCCGCCCGCTCTTAACCAATTCACGCACGCGCCGCCATTGCGGGTGGTGGCGGATGACGAACGCTTCCTGCACCAACAGGCCGGCTTTGTCGCGCGCGGCAATCAATTGCTCGGCCTCCGCCGCGTTCATCGCCAGCGGCTTTTCGCACAACACATGCTTGCCGGCCTCGAGCGCCTTGATCGACCACGGCACATGCAAATGATTGGGCAGTGGATTGTACACCACGTCGATTTCGGGGTCGTCCACCAGCTCTTGATAGGAACCATAGGCGCGCGGAATGGCGAATTTCGCCGCCAATTGTTGCGCCGTATCGGCACTCCGGCTGGAGATTGCGCAGAGTTCGAGACCTTCGCATTGCAACAGTGCCGGAACGATATGTTCGACGGCGAAGTTGGAGCTACTCAAGATTCCCCAGCGGACGGCGGCCATGGCATTTCCTCATTGAATTTTGCGCGACAGAGAATAGTCATGTGCGGCGGCGAAGCAAAGTGACGCATCGCCTCACCACCGCGCTTGCGCGCCGGCTGGCGACGCCGCAAGATCGATCCCAGGAACAGGGAGGCTGCAACATGACATTGCCCAATATCGACACGCTGACGCAAAACGCGCTCGATCACTATCTTTTCCCGCTCGCGCGCAAGGACGAAATGCGCACCGACGGCGCCACGATCTTCGTCTCGGCGAAGGGGCTGGAGATTACCGACGCGTCGGGCAAGACCTATCTCGACATGATGAGCACGCAAACCCGCGCTTCCTCGCTCGGCTACGGCCAGGACCGCATCGCTAAGGCGATCTACCATCAGCTTGTCGGCCTGCATTATGGCGGCACCTTCGCCAATGTCGTCGATGTGACGGTGCGTCTCGCGGCCAAGATCGCCGAACTTGCGCCTGGCACCCTCACCGCCAGCGTGTTCGCCGGCTCGGGCTCGGAAGCCAATGAGATGTCGTTCAAGGCGGCCAAGCAATATCATTTGCTCAACGGCGTAAAGCCGCGCGCCCACAAGATCATCGCGCGCTGGAACGCCTATCACGGCGCCACCATGGGCGCCCTCGCCGCAACCGATTATCTCGGCACCCGCCACATCACCGAGCCCGGCGTGCCGGGCTACAGCCATATCCCGGCGCCCAATCTCTACCGCACGCCGTTCGACATGGATGCCTCGGAAGTGAGCGAGTTCTGCGCTGCCTATCTCGAGCAACAGATTCTCCATGAGGGCCCCGATTATGTCGCCGCCTTCATCGCTGAGCCGGTCATGCAAGGTGACGGCGTGCAGGTGCCGCCGGACGATTATTTCGCTCGTGTGCGCGCCATTTGCGACAAATACGACGTGCTGCTGATCGCCGATGAAGTGATCACCGGCTTCGGGCGCACCGGCAAATGGTTCGCCATGGAGCATTGGGGCATCGAGGCCGATATTATGTCGACCGGCAAGGCCATTTCAGCTGGCTATTTCCCGCTCGGCGTCTCCACGGTTTCGGCCAAAGTGCATGATGCGTTGTCGCAATATGTCCATGTCCAGACCTATAACGGCCACCCCGGCGGCTGCGCCGCGGCGCTGGAGACGATCGCGATATTGGAGGAGGGCGATCTGCTCACCAAGGGCAGTGAAAACGGCGCCTATTTCCTCGAGCGCATGCAGCGCCTGCGCGAGCTTCCCATCGTCGGCGATGTGCGCGGCATCGGCACGTGGACCTGTGTCGATTTCACCATGGACAAGAAGACCAAAGCACCGTTCAGGGACGATACGGTAAAGGCCATCGCCAACCGCATGGCCGAGCTTGGCGTGCTCGGCGGCGAGGAGGGCACGGCGATTGAATTCGCCCCAGCTTTCACCGCCACCCGCGACCAGCTCGATCATTGCGTCGATATTACTGAACAGGCGATCCTGGAAATCGCCAAGGGCCTTAGCTAGGCGACCAGGGATCGGCGCTCCGCGGCGAAGCCAGAAATTCAACCCATGACGCGGCCGCGTCACGTTTTCATTGGCGGCTTAATGCGAAGCGGCACCACGCTTTTCGCGCGCGTGTTAGGCCAGCACCCCGATGTGAGCGCCTTCAGCAATACCGGTGTGATCCAGGACGAGGGCCAATTTCTTCAATCTGTATTTCCTGTCAGCAGTCACGCCTATGGCGGGCCGGGCCGCTTTGCCTTTGATGCGGCGGCGCATTTTACCGAAGCTTCGCCGCTGCTGACCAAGGACAACAAAGCTACCCTGAAGCGTGAATGGAACGAGCATTGGGATCTCGACAAGGCGGTTCTTGTCGAAAAAACGCCGATGAATATCTTGAAATCCAGGTTCTTGAACGAAGTATTTCCCGACAGTCATTTCATTTTCCTGATCCGCCATCCGATCGCGGTCTCGATCGCCACGCAGAAATGGTCCGGCACCAGCATCTATGCGCTCATCAATCATTGGCTTGTCGCCCATGAGACTCTGAGAGATGACCTGAAGTTCCTGCCGCGATTCACCATCCTGCCATACGAGATATTTATGGCAGACCCAGAGCCTGTCCTGCGCACCATAGAAAGCGTGTTGGGGTTGCGGAAATCAGCTTATAAATTCCGCTTGGATAAGCACCTAAACGAAAATTATTTCAATATTTGGAACAAACATTTTCGCACCAAGACAGGCCGAAATAATCCCATTGTAAATCAGGGACGAGTCACGGCCCCTCCGGCGGACAGGCCGTTGCCCTCGAAAGGGATGCACTACCTGGTGCGTGTGCCGCAGGGCTCGGGCGGGTTGTTTGCCGGGCCGAGCGAAATGCTATTGACCAACCCCACATTCGAAGCGGAGGACGCGATCGCGCAGTTCGGCGGTCGAGTAAGAAATTTCGGCTACAGCCTCGATGATTTGGCACTTCGTCCGCAGGTGAAAACGAAGTGAGGGCCGGGTGCCGGTCCAGATCGACGTTATTCCCCGACACCCGTCGAAGCTAAGCGTGCCATACGCGCCTATATTGCCGTTCTTCTCAACTTTTCTTCCCTCTGAGGAAGGCGGGCTGTTTGCGGGCAGTTTCGGCTTAATCGGGTCTTAGCATGGTGAAAATATTGTCGGGATTGACGACGGTATAATCGTTGTATCCGAGGCGGGCGATGGGGCGGAGTTTGGCGACATCGATGAGGCCCTCGGGTGTGATCATGTCGTCGCGGATATGGACGCCGACCACTTCGCCGAACACCACGAAATATTGATCCGCCTCATCCCAAACGGGAATCTCCAGGCTGGTGACGTAGCGGCATTCGAGATGAATTGGCGCTTCGGCGACGCGCGGCGGTTTGACCAGGGCTGACGGCTCTGGCGTTAGGCCGGCGAGCGCCATCTCATCGACATCCATGCCGACACTGGCCGAGGTCTTGTTCATTTGCTCGCGCGTATCCCAGGTGGTGAGGTTGCAGACGAACTCCCGGGTGGCTTCGATATTGCGCCTGGAATCCTTGCTCCAATCACCGCCCTCCGACGTGCTCGGGCCGGCGCCGGCCGCGAACATCACCGTTGGCGGGCGGTACGACACGGCATTGAAAAAGCTGTACGGCGCGAGATTGACCACGCCGTTTGCGTCGAGCGACGTGATCCAGCCGATCGGGCGCGGAATCACCAAGCTGTTGAACGGGTTCTTGGGCAGGCCGTGATCGCCTTTTTTTGGTTCGTAAAACATTCTGTTCTCCCACCCCTTAGGTGTCTATTTCCGAGTCCGGACATATGTATAGCCGTATAGCCGTATAGTCCTGTGGCGCAATGTTCAAGATTAGCAAACTTGACGTCGTGTCGGCCACGCACAATATCCTAGGTGTAGGAGACGGCGAGAGGTGACGTGAACATGAGCAACGGCAAGAGCGCGACGCTTGTTGCGGTAACCGGCGCATCGGGCTTTGTTGGCCTGCATTGCGTGCTGGCGCTGCTGCAGGAGGGCTATCGCGTGCGTGGCACGCTGCGCGATCTCGGGCGCGCCCAAAGGTTGCGCCAGGCGCTGGAAAAACATGTCGAGATCGGCGATCGGCTGGAATTTGTGGCCGCTGAGTTGACCCGCGACGCGGGCTGGGCCGAAGCGCTCAAGGATTGCACCTATGTGCTGCATGTCGCGTCGCCAATTCCGCGCGCCGTGCCCAAGAACGAAGATGATTTGATCGTGCCGGCGCGCGACGGCGCGCTCCGCGTCCTCGCCGCGGCCAACGCCGCCGGCGTTAGCCGGGTTGTGCTAACCTCGTCCATTGCCGCCATTATTAATGGCCACAGCCACGCCAAAACCTATCTCTACAGCGAGAAGGATTGGACCAATCTCGATAAGCCACTGCCGCCTTACCCAAAGAGCAAGACCATCGCCGAGCGTGCCGCCTGGGACTATATGGTAAGCCTTGGAGACGACAGCGCGTTGGAACTGGTGGTGATCAATTCCGGCACGGTCTATGGCCCAATTCTCGAGGCCGATTATGGCACCTCCGGCGAGGTGGTGCGCAAACTTATGCGGCGTGACATGCCGGGCGTGCCGAAGCTCGGTTGGGGCTCAGTGGATGTGCGCGATTTGGCCAGCGCCCACGTGAAGGCCATGGTTGTGGCGGCAGCGGCGGGCCAGCGCTTTTGCTGCGTCGCCGAGTCACTCTGGATGACCGATGTCGCCCGCATTTTGAAAAAGAATTTCGCCGCGCGCGGTTACAAAATACCGACCCGCGTCATGCCCAGTTTCCTGGTGCGCCTGGTCTCTCTGTTCGACAAGCCGGTCCGCCTGATTCTCTACGAACTCGACACACTAGCCGAGGTCGACAACAGCCGCATCAAGGAAGTGCTCGACTGGGAGCCGCGCGGCGCCGAGGAAATGGTGACGTCAATGGCCGAGAGCATGATCGAACACAAAGTGGTGTAGCACGCCGGCGCCGAGGACGAGCAGCCGGGCGGCGCGTTACGACGGAAATTGTGTCGGCGGTGAGTCTCCGGAGGTCAAGACGAGCACGACGAACCCGCCCTCAACGTGGATGGACTTCTTCGCCATCTTGGGCATCGGAATTCTTTGCCGCACGCAAAGCAATATCAGGGCCGCGGCGATGTAGGCAGCATTGCAATCGATCGGGTCCTGAAGGGACGCGTGAAGCCGCGCCGAGATTTCGCCTTTCGATGACAGCTCGACTTTGGACGGCATGCCGCCTTTCTGGAACACGTCATTACGCCGGCCATACCTGAAGAGGGCCGTCATCAGTTCCTCATTTGAGAACTTGATGGCTCTCACTTCACTGGGCACTTTTTGGCCTCCGGACGCCTCTTGCCATTGCCGATTCTAGCCCTCCTTGTCGATAATCATTTCAGCGGCGCGCAGGCCGGACATGTATGCGCCATGGGTGGTGCCGGCGAAATCAAAAACAGTGTGCTCGCCGCACAGGAACAAAACGTCTTCAACCGGCTCCGCCAGATCATCATATTGGCTGGGGCGGCAGCCCGGCGTTGGGAAGGCATAGGCGCCAAGGCTTGCCGGATCGACAAACCAGTGGGTGGCAAGCATTTCTGTTGGCTCACCGACCGCGTCGCCCCAAACGTCACGCAGCACCTCAAGCGCATCGGCCTTCATCTCCTCGTCGCTCATCTGGTCGGCCAGCGGCGCGTAGGCGCCGACGCTGAGGCCGAGAATGATGTTTTCCGGGGAGAACGTGCGGTAATTGAGCCAATAGTTCCAGCGCCCCTTGGGCTGCGTCATGACGCCGAAATATTGCGTCTCGATATCCCAGAAGGGTTTTTCGAATTTGAATGCGATCTTGGTGACGCTGCCGAATCCGATTTTATTGATGTTTTTGCGGTAGTCGCTGGGAAGCGGCGGATTGAAAGCGACGGTCCCGGCTTTTAAGACCCCAAGCGGCAGGCTGCAGACGGCATAGTCGCCCGCGAAATCGCCTTGATCGGTGGTGACTGTCACACCGTCCTCGCCATATTGGATAGCCGTCACCTTGGTCGAGAGGCGAATGTCGAGCCCCTCGGCGATGGGCCCGAGGATCTTGTCATAGCCCGTCGTCACCACAACATCGGGCAGATCGAAGGCATCGTCATCATCGTGCAGGACCGCCGATAGATTCTCGATCGGCCCGCCCTTTGAAAATTCAGTAAAGGCCGAGAGCGCCCACACGAGTCCTTCGTCGTTCATCGCATTGGGGACCAGATCTTTGACCGCCTGTAGCAAGCTTCGCGGGTCGTTGAGCTCGAGTTGTTCGTCCACGGCGCTGAGCGCGCCAACCCAAGCCTCATCGATTTCCTCGAGTTCTTCGTCATCCAATTCCTCGCCTTCGTCGTCGAAGACGATCATGGAATCGTTATCCGTGACGATAGTTTGCGCGTTCACCGCGTCGGCCAATTGCTTGGAAGGGTTCTCCTCGCTCGGCCCATGAATCCAGCCGGCGCCGTATTCGAACGGCGCGCCCATGGAATAATCGGTGAAAAGGCGCCCGCCAATATGTGGTTTAACTTCGAGAACCACCACCTCGGCACCCTGCTCGGCGAGGGTTTTTGCGGCGCCGAGGCCGGCGAGGCCAGCGCCGACGACGATCACTTTGGAGCCCGCTAGCGCTTGCGCCCGCGCCCGTCCGATTGAAAATGGCGCCAGCGCCGCCACCGCCGTCGATCCATAAAGCGCCGCCTTGATGAACTGGCGACGATTGAAAAAGGCTTTTTCCATGATTCTTCTCCGGTATTGCTTTGCACTTACAATAGCGCCCCCGACAGGGTTGGCAAACGGCGGAATAGCGTTCCCTTGGCGTCCTGTTCCGGGCTAACATCGTGAGTGATACCGAAATAGGAGGGTGTACGATGACAGTAATATTGTCGCAATTGGGCGAATTTGAGGTGCCCGCCGGACCGCCGGGGGGACTCTGGCTTGAGCCGGAGCAAGCGACCGCGGTAAGCGGTTGGGAATTGCGGCCAGAGGGTCTGTGCCGCGGCGATGTCTGCGTGCCGGTGCCGCCGAGCAAAGCGGAGACGCTGGTTGCCGATGGCAAGATCAACCTTGCCGCGTTATGGGATCATATGGGCATGCCGATTGCTCAAAGTGCCGACGGTGATGTGTGGGCGCTTGGTGAGGGCGCTGAGAACCGCGCCGCCGAGCTGCGATCGCTTGAGGCGCCGGATTTCACGCTGCCGGATTTGGCCGGTGTTCAGCACAGCCTCTCGGACCATCGCGGCAAGAAAGTTTTATTAGCGACTTGGGCGTCCTGGTGAGGCTGTCGTAACGATTTGTCCGTGTGGCAAAAACTTTACGACGAGCTGAAAGACCAGAACTTCACCATTATCGCCATTGCCATGGATAGTGAGGCGGACGCGGCACGACCCTGGATCGAGGCGGCGGCGCCGGGTTATCCGGCCCTGATTGACCGCGATCATCGCGTGGCCGAGCTCTATAATATGGTCAATGTACCGCAAGCGGTTTGGATCGACGAAACCGGAAAAATCGTGCGCCCGGCTGAAAATGCTGGCGCCTATGAAGGCTTCCGGGCAATGGATCTGGAAACTTGGACGATGCCGGATGGTGAACTCGCCACCACCATCAGCGCCCAGGCTACCTATTTTGCGGCGGTGGGAGATTGGGTCCGTTTAGGTGCAGAAAGTGGCCATTTGTTCAATTCCGATCAAGCCAGAGCCCGGACCGCCTTGCCGAGCAAGGAGTCAGCGCAGGCGCATTGCCATTTTCATCTCGGGCAATATCTGCTTCGTCAGGGCCGCGAGACGGAAGCGCGGGAACACCTGGCGGAAGCCTCGCGTCTCCACCCAACCTCGTGGAACATTTGGCGCCAGGCGGCAGAAAAGAACGAAACCGGCCTCGCCGCCAGTGCCAAATTTTGGGATCGTGTGCAGGCCTTGGGCGACGACCATTATTACCCGCCGGTAGAACTTGCGGGCATGCCAAAATAGGGCGCGGGCGGGCGACCACAGGTCATCCCATCGGCGTCCGCTATTGGTCGGGACACGACGTCCCGGCCAATATTGGCCTCAGGCGGGGACGGCCTGTGCGGTTTGCCGGTCAGCCCGCATGCGGCGTAGTTTCCAAATGCAAAGGCCGGGCAGGATAATTGACAACGGCACGGCAAACGTCGGGATCATCACCAGGGGATAGGCTGAAATGAGCGCGTTTGGCGCGTCGTTCGCCAATAGCTGAATGCGCCCGGGCGAGGTCAGGGCGCCCATGCTGAGGGCGATTCTACTCCGAGCATCCGCCGCGCGCTGAATATGTCCTGACGCGAAAAGGCCGCGATCTTGGCCCCGTGGTGTGCGCGATGCGCGAACGGGGAGAAAAATACGAGGATTAATCGATGCCGCCGGACTGTGTGCAGACAGAGGCATCCCCGGCTCAAGTTTGCGACCAATTATTTCACGCCGCAAAGCGACAAAGCGCGTCAGATGGACATATGGCGGTGCTGGCAAGCATCGGCGATTTGCCGTTATTCGTTCTGCTCCCAATCGTCTTGGAATATTTCTACCGCGTCGGCGGCCGCTCCGGGATCTTCGACCAAGGCGATATTGAAAATACCGTCGCCTTGGTTGACGTTGGGCAAATTGTTCCGGCCGATCACGATGCCGTCCGCCGGGCAGACGATAGGAAATTCATTGTCGCCAAACGGGCTTGCGATGAGGCCGAGCTGGCTACCGGCAAAGACCCGAGCGCCGAGCTTTGTCTGAACACGAAAAATGCCGCCTTCTGGTGCTCGCACCCAGGTGCTTCTTCGCGAAATGACAGGCTCCAGCGGCACTTTGTCTCGCGTGCGTTGCCGGACCATGCCCAATCCAGCCATGACGCGGATGATTCCCTTAACCCCCGCGCGGATTGAAACCTCGTCGAAGCGCAAAGCCTCACCGGCTTCGTAGACCAAGAACGGTATGCCGGTTCAACACAACCGGAACGCCGAAATTGATCGCCATGGACCGCACGTCGGGATTCGATAGATCGCCGCGAACCTGCGGAAAATTCGAGCGGTGGATAGCGCCCGTGTGCAGGTCGATGCCATGGCTAGCATGGATAGCGATTTCGCTCATATAGAGATGGGCCAGCCTAGAAGCCAGAGACCCAGCAGGAGAGCCCGGAAAACTTCGGTTGAGATCGCGGCGGTCAGGCAGATAACGCGTATGCGTCAAATATCCATAGACGTTGACGATCGGGACCGCGATCAGGGTCCCCGCTATATTTTTGATTAAAGAGTGGCGCAGCATCCGGCGGATGATTTCGACGCCATTTATTTCATCCCCATGAACCGCGCCGTTCACGACCAACGTCGGGCCTGGCCGCCGTCCGCGTACAACTTGGGCCGTTAGAGTGCTCGGTGTGTGGTCTGACAGGAGGCTTAGCGGAAGATCAATCGTTGCCCGAGTCCCGGGTGCGACCTGCACGCCGCCAAGAACAAGCTTATTGTGGTCCGGTCTAACCATGACCTCTTGTCCTTGTTTTTCCGGGTTTGGCATTTCGTTCTATGAATTGAATGACCTTGCCCGCGACATCGATGCCGGTCGCATTCTCGATACCTTCGAGACCGGGCGAGGAATTAACTTCCATCACCACCGGGCCATGATTTGACCGCAACAAGTCCACGCCGCAAAAATTGAGCCCCATGATAGCCGCCGCAGAAACTGCCGTTTGACGTTCCGCCGGGGAAATTTTGATCGTTTCTGCCGTGCCGCCGCGATGCAAATTGGAGCGAAAGTCACCTTCCTTGCCGCGCCGCCGCATCGCCGCGACGACTTTGTCACCAATCACCAAACAGCGGATGTCTTCGCCCTTCGCTTCCTTGACGAACTCTTGAATAAGAATATTCGTCTTTACCCCGCCAAATGCCTGAATGATGCTGGCGGCGGCGTCATGCGTCTCGCCGAGCACAACACCGATGCCCTGCGTACCTTCGAGCAATTTAATAACCACTGGCGCACCGCCAATAATTTCGAGCAATTCATCGGCATTGCCGGTGCGGTGGGCGAATAGCGTGACGGGCATGCCAACGCCCTTGCGCGCCAGCAGTTGCAGACTGCGGAGTTTGTCCCGCGACCGGGTGATCGCAACAGATTCGTTGACCGGATAAACGCCCATCATCTCGAATTGGCGCAATACGGCGGTGCCAAAAAACGTGACCGACGCGCCAATACGCGGAATAACCGCATCATATTGTGGCAGAATTTTTCCCTGGTAGTGGATTTGTGGGCGATGCGAGGTAACGTTGACGTAGCACCGTAAGTGGTTGACTACCTCAATCTCATGGTCTCGTTGCCTGGCCGCTTCGATAATCCGTTTGTGCGAGTACAGTTCCGCATTGCGGCACATAAGGGCGATTTTCATGATCTTCTCCAAATCTAAAAACTAGTGGTTAGAAAAATAAAAGTTAGTGGTCAGATAAATATGATGAGCCTGGGTCAACAATGTATCGTTTGCGAATCGCTGATCGTCCAATCAGCAAGCGGAATCCCATTTGATCTCTGTTGGACAGGGTAAGTTCGATCGGCCAGATATCGTCGCCGAGGCGCATCGGCGTTCTAATGACATATCGGGTCTCAGCTTCTCCGTTTGAACTCCTGATAGCTCTCTCGCCAACGAGATTGGCGACGCAGCGCAGCTCCGGGCGGCGCCTGTGCTGGATGGGGTGGAGGTAAAACTCCACCTGCTGGCCGGCCCCGCCGAAAATTTTGCGAACGCGAAATGCGTGGATCGCCGAGGTTCGCGCCCCCGTATCGATTTTAGCTTTTATCCGGTCGATGCCGAAATCGGGAAAGCTGACCCATTCCCGCCAGCCAATGCGCGAGTTCTCAGATTTTTTCTTTTTCATGTCGGTAGATTCGGCTATTTGATCGATGATTCGGCCAGGCGGCGATAATTTGTGTACGTCCGCGCGCCGGTCACCACGTAAAAAGATTCCAAGTCGATAAAGACATATCCCAGTTCAAACATTTCCTCGGCGAGCTGCGCGGCGAATTCATCGGATATACGTCGGCGCTGCGCCAAACGGCGAAGAAGTTTGGGCGAGACGCGATAGCGCCCATTGGCTTTGCCGCCAAATGGCTGTTCATAGAATTCAGCCAGTCTGCGCGCCACTTCAGAAGCTAGGGGACGTTCGATCATGGCGCGCTATGTATGATAATAAATTATCTATAGCAATATTATTTTTCATATAGATAAATTTTTCTTACTATTTATCAAACCAATCTGGCACATCGGAGGCGGCACTACCGTCATGGTGCTCTTCTCGGCCGTACACATCGCATCCGAACCCCTGCACAAAATCGCCGAGGAGAAATTCACCTGCGGGGGATGGTTGTTGGAAGGGCCGCCATGTTGGCGATGCCAGTTAACCTGCCGCCGCCCATTGGCTGGTGGTGCCCTTGGTGGCATTGAGGGCGCGGTCGCGATTTCTCAGCCACCAGCCGAACTGTGGGTGCCAGGCGCGGTATTCCAGGTCTACGCCGAGCTCGCGGGCGGCGTGGTGCGGCCAGTTGGGATTGAACAGAATCTCACGGCCGATCGCCGCGATATCTGCGCGCCCGTCCTCGATCAAACTGTTTGCCTCAGCACCCGTTCTGATGAATCCAACCGCCATTGTTTTGATGTCCGCGTCGTGGCGAATGGCTTGGGCAAACGGCACCTGGAAAAGAGGCCCCACCGGAATCTGCTGCCTTTGCGCAGCACCCCCGATTCCGCCGGAGGAACAATCGACGACATCGACACCATGCTGCTTCAATGCGGCGGCGAACGGGATAGTGTGCGCCAGCGACAACCCGCCCTCGGCCCAATCGACGGCCGAGAGACGGTAGAACAGCGGACGCGGCGCCGGCCAGGCGCGGCGCACGCTGTCCACCACTGCCAACGGCAGGCGCATGCGGTTTTCCGCCGAGCCGCCATATTCGTCCGTCCGTCTGTTGCCGAGCGGTGACAAGAATTGATGCAACAGAAAACCGTGCGCGCCGTAAATTTCTAGGACCTCGAAGCCGGCGTCCTTAGCGCGCGCCGCCGCTGCTCCGAACGCCTCTATCACCACCGCGATATCGGATTCCGTCATAACCGTCGGCGTGTGCCAATCGGGGGCAAACGGCTCATCCGTCGGCGCGATGGTCTGCCACGGCGCTTCGCCGCGCAGCGCCACATCCTCGTCGTCAACCCAGTGGTCGCGGTGCCAGGGCCGCCGCTCGCTTCCCTTGCGCCCGGCATGGCCGAGTTGGATCGCCGGCACCGCGCCAAACATGCGTATGGTTTCGGCGACGCGTGCCATAGGTGCGATTTGATCGTCCTGCCACAGGCCGAGGTCGCCAGGGGTCCGCCGGCCCCGCGCTTCGACGCCGACCGCCTCGGTAAATACCAGCCCGGCACCGCCCATCGCGAAACGGCCGAGATGGACAATTTGCCATTCGTCGGCGACGCCATCGGTGGCGGCGTATTGGCTCATGGGAGAGACGGCAATGCGGTTTTTCAACGTCACATCGCCAATGGTGAGGGGTTCGAACAGGCTCAATGCATGCTCCCTTGTGCGGTTTGTTTTTCTGGAAGGTTACCCGGTGCAGCCCTTGCGGCGGGCAGGCTAGCACCGGCGATATTGAGACGCCAACTCGGGCGCCGGTTCCGCGCTACACTCGCCTGCACCGATAATTTACGAGAGGAGAGAACGACATGACGGAGGAAGGCTTCAAAGACAAAATCCTTCAGTTCGTTACGCTGTTGACCAGCGATATGGACGCGGCCGCCGAGATGATGGCCGATGGTTTCGCATGGGAGAATCGGCTGCCCGAAAATGTGCCGTTTGGCGGGCGCTATGAAGGCGCGGAGGGAATGAAACGCTATTTCGATCAGCTCGCGAACAACTGGGAAATCGGTACGCTAGACATTGCCGAAGTCATTGTCAGTGGAGACGGGAAACGCTGTGCGGCAATCGGCGTTGAGGCAAACGGCAAATCGCTGTCGACGGGTAATCGCCGAGACATCGCGTTTGTTTGGATATTTAAGACCGACGACGATGGTCGCTTTACTTACGTAAGAGAATATAACGACACGCACGCAATGTTTCGGGCGTTCGGGTAGCACCGCGCCCTTGGTTTGCCCGTTCCCCCAACCCGCCTTCCCCGCAGAGGAAGACGGGCTTGTCAGGGGAGGTTAGGAATCAAGCAAATCGCTGATCTTGGTGCCGCACCAACCGGCTTCGCGGTTGCGCCAATAGGCGTCGAACAGCTGCGAGGTGACGATGCCAGGTCCGCCGTTGCCTAGCGGCTTGTCGTCGACCCTTGTGATCGGCAGTACGCCGCCGGCTGAAGAAGTGGCGAACGCTTCGTCGGCGCCGCGTAGCTCGTCGGGGTGAACGGTGCGGGTTTCAAACGGGATGCCCTCCATGCCGCATAGCTCGATCACGGATTTCCGCGACATGCCCAAGAGGCAGTTGGCGTCCGGTGTTGCGCACACGCCGTTTTTGACGACCCAGATGTTAAAGCCGGGGCCCTCGGCGAGATTGCCATCGGCGGCAAGCAGCGCGGCATCGTCGCGGCCTGCTTCATAGGCCTGGAATTGCGCCTGAATGAGGTCGCCCCAATGGAAATTTTTGTAGCGTGCATCGACCGACTTGCTCGAGATGCGCTCGATATCGGCCATGTGGATGTTGATCCCGGCTTTGCTCTTTTCCTCGCCCCACAGCCATACATAGGGCACCACATAGCAGGCGAATTGATTTTCACAGAGCCTGGGATCGCGTGAGCCCTCGGCATATTCGCCGCGCGTGACATGCATGTGGATGAAGGCGCCATCCTCGCATTCAGCGCGCGTCGTGCATTCGGCCAGAAGCGCCTTGGTCTCGGCGTCGGAATAGGGGTTTTTTAGCTTAAACCCGGCACAGGACGCGGCGAAGCGCTCAAGATGCTCATCGAGCTTAAAGATGTATCCCTTCCACGAAGTGGTGACGTCATAGACCACATCTGAGTGCAGGAATCCCGTATCGAAAATCGAAATCTTGGCGTCTTCGAGCGTGACGAACTCGCCATTAATATGAACGCAACCGGCAGACATAGTGCCCTCCCTTTGCGAGCCATGCGCGACGCTTCACTGGTCACTCCGGCGCGCTGTGAATTTGAATGGTCTATTATTCAGACCAATGTTGGGAACTTGTCAAGGCGCAAATATGTGGCGCGTGCCGCGAATTATTTACCGTCATCCACTTCGAGACGGAGCGCCAAAGACAGGGCGTGGGCGTGTAGGCCCTCAGCTTCTGCCAGCGTGTGAGCGGCGGGGCCGATCTTGGCCAGGCCGCTTGGGTCGCAGGCAGCGAAGCTGGTGCGCTTCAGAAAATCATAGACCGACAGGCCGGAGGAAAAGCGTGCGCTGCCTGATGTCGGCAGCACATGGTTGGGTCCGGCGACATAATCGCCGACCGCTTCCGGCGTGTGGCGCCCGAGGAACACCGCGCCGGCATGGGCGATACGCGTGAACAGAGCCTCAGGCTCGGCCACGGCAAGCTCGAGATGCTCAGGCGCAATGCGGTCTACCAGGGCGGGAGCCTCGTCGAGGCTGCCGACAAGTATAATCGCTCCGTGTTGGCGCCAGCTTTCGCTGGCGATATCGCGGCGCGGCAGGGTTTCCAGGATTTTCTCTATGGCTGCCGCCACCGCATTGGCAAAGCCCGGATCGTCGCAAATGAGTATCGCTTGAGCAGCGCTGTCATGCTCGGCCTGGGAGAGGAGATCGGCGGCAATCCATTTGGGATTGTTGGCGCCGTCCGCGACCACCAGGATTTCCGACGGGCCGGCGATCATGTCGATGCCGACGGTGCCGAACACCTGGCGCTTGGCTTCGGCCACCCACTCATTGCCCGGGCCGACGATTTTATCGACCGGCCGGATGGTCGCGCTGCCATAGGCCAGCGCTGCTACCGCCTGTGCGCCACCAATGCGGTAGATTTCATCAAGGCCGGCGATCTCTGCCGCTGCCATCACCGCCGGATTGAGCGCTCCGCCCGGCGTCGGCACGGTCACGACGATACGCGCCACGCCGGCCACCTTGGCGGGAATGGCATTCATCAGCACCGAACTCGGATAAGCTGCGGTGCCGCCCGGCACATAGAGGCCGGCTGCCGCGAGCGCGCCCCAGCGCGCGCCGAGGCGCACGCCCGAAGCGTCGACGTAGTCGAGATCGGCCGGCATTTGCCGCTGGTGAAAATCTTCGATGCGTTTCGCCGCGAAGACGAGTGCAGCCCGGGTTTCAGCCGGGCATTGCGCTGCTGCTGCCGCGATTTCTTCTGGCTTGAGGCGGAGTTCCGCCGCGCTTAAATCAAGGTCGTCGAAGCGGGCGGTATATTCCAACAGCGCGGCGTCACCGCGCGCCCGCACGTCGGCAATGATTTCCGCGACCTTGGCGGTATTGTCGCTCGGCCCGTCGCTCCTCTCCGCCAGCAATGTGGCGAATTCGGCCTCGAAGCCGGCTTGGGCGCTATTGAGCCTGCGCAACATTGACGGCTTCCCGGAAGCGTTGCACCCAGCCTTGCATTTCCTCGGCGCGGGTCTTCATCGCGGCGCGGTTGATCACTAGGCGGGCGGAGACATCAGCGATATGTTCGACCTCGACCAGATCGTTGGCCGCGAGCGTCGCGCCTGAATGCACCAGATCGACGACCCGGCGGCAAAGGCCAAGGCCGGGCGCCAGCTCCATCGCGCCGTGCAGTTTGATACACTCGGCCTGCACGCCGCGCGCCGCGAAATGGCGCTGAGTGACGTGCGGATATTTAGTGGCGACACGCACGTGGCTCCAACGCGATGGATCATCTTCCGATGCCAATTGAGTGGGCTCGGCGACCGCCATGCGGCATTTGCCGATACCGAGATCGAGTGGCGCGTAGAGCTCGCGGTAATCGAATTCCATCAGCACATCAGAGCCGGCAATGCCTAATTGCGCCGCGCCAAAGGCTACGAAGGTCGCGACATCAAAACTGCGCACCCGGATGATGCTAAGGCCGGCGATATTAGTGTCGAAGCGCAGCTTGCGACTTTCATCGGTGAAAAACGCCGCCTCCGGTTCGATTCCGGCATGCGCCAGCAGCGGCGCGGCCTCCTTGAGGATGCGGCCTTTCGGCAGGGCGAAAATAAGCTCGTCCGTCATAGCGTCTGCGTCACCGGTGTCTGTATGGCACGCGGATATACTGGGCCTGGCCCGGTTTGTCGCTGATTCTTTTCACGCCAGCTCGAAGAAACGGCGCAATTCCTGATCGGTCACCTTGGCGCGGAATTCGCGTTCTTGGAAATCACGGGTCGCGGCGTAGGTTTCAACGAAGCGCGTGCCGAACAGTTCGCGCGCCGCCTCGCTCGCGCGGAAACGCTCGATGCCAGCGCGGAAGCTCTCTGGAAAGCGCTGAACCTCCGGCACCTCCTGGTTATATACATTGCCTTGCATCGGCGCTTGTGGCTCGAGCTCATGTTTGATGCCGTAGAGCCCGGCGCCGAGCACGCAGGCGAGGGCGAGATAGGGATTGGCGTCGGCGCCCGGCACACGGCATTCGATGCGCTGAGATTTGGCGGCGCCGCGGATCACCCGTAAGGCGCAGGTGCGGTTGTCAAAGCCCCAAGTGGCGGCGATCGGCGCGAAAATATTGGGCGCGTAGCGTTTAAAGCTGTTCACGTTCGGTGCCAGCATGATCAATAGTTCTGGTAACAGCGCCTGCATGCCGCCGAGAAAATGTCGCATGGTCGCACTGATGCCGTCTTTGGCGCTGTCGTCGCGGAATACCGGCTGGCCTTCCAGATCCTTGAGCGAGATATGGATATGGCCGCTCTGGCCATCGGCATCGTTGCTCCAGCGCGCCATGAACGTGACCAAGCGCCCCATGCGCTGGGCCAAGGCCTTGGTGTAGGTTTTGAACAGAATGGCGTTGTCGCCGGCGCGTACACCTGCTTGTGGTGCCAGGCTGCACTCCATGAAACCAGGGCCCATTTCCTCATGGGCGGTCTCAACGGCGACGTCCATGGTG
Organism: Pseudomonadota bacterium; assembly: GCA_027624955.1. Classification (NCBI taxonomy): domain Bacteria; kingdom Pseudomonadati; phylum Pseudomonadota; species Pseudomonadota bacterium. The sequence goes on along the minus strand of JAQBTG010000018.1, from coordinate 31,289 downwards.
GCGAAACAATCGAGCAATTCATTATAAAATTCTGACCAGACGGCCTGGCGCTGAATCACTTCATAGGTGAGCAACGGGGTCGCCACCTTGAGGTCGCGGTAATCTTTTTCATGCGCGCTGAGCGCGGTTTCTTCGAACATGGTGCATTCCTATTCCAGCGCGTGATAGGGCTGATACCCCATATCGCCGGCCATTTTCTCGATCCGCCGATAAATCCCGCGCGGACAGATCTCCTCATGCTCTCCGGCGAACTCGGCCAGCACGAGAAGGTTTCGTCCCGGCGTCTCCCACGGGATTTCGCGGCATGTCTCGGGCAACGCCCGGGTCATGGTATCGGCAAAACCGTCCGAGCCATCTGCGATCAGCGGCGCCTCCATGATGATGTCTCTGAAATCCAGCGCCAGCACGACTGGTGGCATGCCCCAGCCGTTTTCGAGCACCGAATATAGCTTGTCGCGGGAGACATATTTGCCGCGCAACAGGCCGTTGGTGTCAGTAAGCGCGATGGTGACGTTTTTGGCATCGCGTTCTTCAACGATGCGGTGCAGGTCTTTGATCGTGCGGACGTCACTCGGGATCATATCGGCCTCATGTTGCTGGCGGTGGCGATTTGGCTTGTGGCGGCGTTTCGTTCGGTGTCGCGTCTAAATCGCGCAATTGGCCGCTCAGTTTATCGACTTCTAAGAACACTTCGCCGCCGCCTTGGAAAGAGAGGATTATACCGAAACGCTCGGACAGGGGCGCCGAGACGATCGAAATGAGATGCAGCAAGGCGTGCGGCGCGCGCCGGTCGAGGCGACGATAGCGCACGGCATTGACGTGATCGAAATGGAGGCCGGCGCGCATGCGCTTGAGCGCCGGCAATTGCGGTAGCATCGGCATTTCTACTGGTGCTTCTGGCGTAACCGCCGGTTCCCGTGCTGAAGTTTCCCGTGCTGAAGTTTCCGGTGCTGAAGTTTCCGGTGCTGAAGTTTCCGGTGCTGAAGTTTCCGGTGCTGAAGTTTCCACCCCCGATTCCCACAGGGGGCGCACCAATATGGCGGCGAAGCGCCGTGCTTCCCGGTCGTAGGCCTTTTCATTCAGGCAGCCGATGGCGCCGTGCAGGCAGGCGGCAATGATACCCAAGTCTTCATCGTCCACGGCGCGCAGTTTCAACGCCCTTATATCGCTCATGACGCGATGCGCTCGATATCGGCGCCAAGCGCCGCGAGTTTGGTCTCGATCCGCTCATAGCCGCGATCGAGATGATAAACCCGGCTGATCACCGTTTCACCGACCGCCGCCAGCCCGGCGAGGACCAGGCAGGACGAGGCGCGCAGATCGGTCGCCATCACTGGTGCGCCGCGCAGGGATGCGACGCCGCGCACCAGGGCGTTGCCACCGCTGACAGATATATCGGCGCCCATGCGCGCCAATTCGGGGACATGCATGAAGCGATTTTCGAACACCGTCTCGCCGATCAGCGAGGCGCCGTCGGCCAACGTCAGCAGCACCATGATCTGAGCTTGCAGATCGGTTGGGAAGCCGGGGTAGGGGTGCGTGGTTAAGTCCACTGCGCGAAGCGGCCCGTTTGCCGCGACGTGGAAGCCATCGGCGCTCTCCTCGACCGTGACTCCGGCCTGGCGCAGGCACTCAATTGGCGATGCCAAATGCCCGGCCTGAGCGCCGTGCAGCGTCACCGCGCCGCCGGTGATCGCGGCGGCGATGGCATAGGTGCCGGCCTCAATGCGGTCGGCCATGATTTGATGTTGGGTGCCGTGCAGACTCGGCTGGCCGTGGATGCGCAGACAATCGCTGCCGGCGCCGGTGATCACGGCGCCCATGCCGATCAGGCATTCGGCTAGATCGGTGATCTCCGGTTCGCGCGCGGCGTTGTGCAATACGGTTTCGCCCGCCGCCAGCGTCGCCGCCATCATCAAGTTTTCCGTGGCACCGACAGACGGCGAAGCAAGATGAATTTCGGCGCCTTTGAGGCCGCCCGGCGCGCTGGCGCGGATGTAGCCCTCTTCCAAATCAATGCGTGCGCCAAGCCGTTCCAATCCGGCGAGGTGGAGATCAACCGGCCGCGTACCGATGGCGCAGCCACCCGGCAGCGACACGGCGGCTTCGCGGAAGCGCGCCACCAGCGGCCCGAGCACCAGAATGGAGGCGCGCATGCGCCGCACAAGGTCATAGGGCGCTGTGGTGCTGGTGACCCGCCCAGCGGTCAGAGTAAGGGCATAGCCACCGCCAACGCCGACACCGTCATCAGCGCTATTTTCCCGTGTCTCGATGTTGACCCCGAGCTCTGCCATGAGCTTGGCCAGGGTGTCGATATCAGCAAGGCGGGGCACGCGCGACAAGGTGACGGGCTCATCGGTCAGAAGTGCGGCAACCATTAGCGGCAGCGCAGCGTTCTTGGCACCGGAGATTTTTACGTCGCCGTGCAGTGGGCGCCCCCCCCGGATGCGAATCTTATCCATGCCTGATCCTGGCCTTTCGGCTTCTTCCTGGCTTCCGGGCAATTTCTGTCGCGCTACAAGTTCGGTTGCGGTGCAACGTCGATTGCCATGCGGCGCCGGTTGCCGAGTCAAGATATGTCAGGGAAATGCGCCGAACAAGCGGCGGCGATGCGCCCGGCGGTGAGTATGGCGGCGCAGAATGCGTCGGCGTGGTGTCAAATTTTATCGTTGCCGTCCGTTGTAAGCGCTGGGGTTTGCGCCTGTTCACGCTTTTGGTCTTTTCGTTTGCGCAAATTTTCGCGCAGTGCCTCAGCCAGGCGCTGTTTATGCTCCTTTTGCTCCTGCGCCCGCCCCGGCGCTTTCGTCGGGCCCTTCTTATCTTGCCATTTGCCGTTCATGGGTATCTCTTTTCTATGTTGTGAGGGTCGCCAGGAATGTTGCTGCCCGGCAGCCAATATGCCATGTTCCCGGCGATTATTCGCCGCCGTAGCTCAGTGGTAGAGCGCGCCCTTGGTAAGGGCGAGGTCGGGTGTTCGATCCACCCCGGCGGCACCAGCCTTCCCCCGTTCTTGCCAGAGTTTAACCTGAACGCGCTCAAGCGTGGCAGCACCTGTTTTCTGCGTTCGACGCGCCGTGGCGGCGCGCGTAAAGTTGCGGGAAATTGGGCCGATGTGGGAGTTGTGCGATGCAGATCAGACGCGTGGTAACGGGCCATTCCGGCGATGGCAAGGCAATCGTCGCGAGCGATAGCGTGATTGACGGTTTTCGGCCGCAACTGTTCCCCAGCATGGAGTTTCATGCGCTATGGGGCGGCGATCAGGCGCCGACCTACCCGGATGCCGGCGCGCCTTTGCCGCAGCATGGTTGGTTCCCACCGCTCGGCGGCTTTCGCTTCCTTGCCGTCACCCTGCCGCCGGCTTCGGACGAAGCGCCCGAAATCACCGATGAGTCCGCGGCCGTGGCGGAACTGGAAGCCTTTGCGCCGGGCTTGCTTGCAGTGATGGAGCCCGATACGCCCGGCATGCACACCACTGATAGCATTGATTTCATCTATGTGATTTCCGGCGAAGTCATCATGACGCTCGACGACGGCGCCGAAGTGCATCTCGCCGCCGGCGACACGATCGTCCAAAGCGGCACGCGCCATGCCTGGCGCAACCCCGGCGAGGTGCCATGCCGCCTCATTGCCGTTCAGATCGGTGCGGAGCGCGCGGATTGATGACGAGGCTGGATGGTTCGGGAAATTGAGAGGAATATTTGGGCGGAGCGTGGAATAGTCAGTGATTAAGACGTTCAAAAAACAATCATTCGAGGGGGATAACTTATGCTGATCGTTGCTGTGGTGTTTGATTTTGTGCCGGGTGGGTTCGAGCGTATCAAGGGCGAGATTTTGGATGCGATCAAGAATTCGCGGAAAGAAAAAGGGGCGCGGATATATGACTGGGCGCTCGATGTGACGGCGCCTGACCGGGCGATTATTTTCGAGGTGTGGGACGATCAGGCGGCGCTCGATGCGCATTTCACCCATCCTTATATGGATACCCTCGTCGCGGCGCTGAGCGCGGCCAATATACGCGGCGATATCAAGAATTATTCGGCTGAGATCTACGATATTGCCGGCAAGCGCGACATGGGCTTCGTATTGCCGACGGCGTAAACAGGCAGTCTTGCTTTTTGGCGCGCTGATGTTGTGGCGCCGTGGCGCCCTAGCGCGGCGGAAGCGGTGAAGCGCGGCGCGGCAAAAGCACTCGCTTGATCGCGCTTTCGCTGTAACATGCGGGCAAATCAAAATGGGAGATCAAGGTGAGCGATCATATTTTAGACAGCGACATGCGCGTCATCGCCGCCGCGATGCGGGACGGCGATACCAGCTCTGAGGCGCTGATCGACGAAGCCGCACGGCGGCACCAGGCATATGGAACGGCGCTCAACGCTTACAAATATTGGGACGCCGAACGGGCGCGCCGCGAGGCCAAAGCAAATGATGCGCTGCTGGCGTCGGGCTATGATGCTGGCGCGCTGATGGGCATGCCGATTTCGCTAAAAGATCTGTATGGCGTGCGCGGCATGCCGACATTCGGCGGCTCGCCTGCCGAACTGCCGGAAAAATGGCGCGAAGAGGGGCCGGTGACCGAGGCGCTGCGGGTGGCCCGCGGCGTCATCATGGGCAAATCCCACACGGTGGAATTCGCCTATGGCGGCATCGGCACCAACGCCCATTGGGGCGCGCCGGTTAATCCTTGGGACGCTGACAATCACCGCGTCACCGGCGGCTCCAGCTCGGGCGCCGGCGTTAGCCTCAGCCAAGGCTCGGCACTGGTCGCGATGGGCACCGATACCGGCGGTTCGGTGCGTATTCCCGCCAGCGTCACCGGCAATGTTGGCTTGAAGACCACCGCCGGCCGCTGGTCGCTCGAAGGCATCGTGCCGCTGAGCCATACCTTCGATACGCCGGGCCCGCTCACCCGCAATGTTACCGATTCGGCGCTGGCCTTTGCTGCGATCGACCCGGCGCATTCGGACGCCGAGGCGTTCTTCCAGCACGCCAATGGCGCGGAAGTTAGCGACATTGCATTCGCGCTCTGTGACGAGCATTTTTGGGACGGCTGTTCGCCCGGCATCGCCGAAGGCGTGCGCCAGGCAATTGCCGAGCTTAGCGCCAAGGGTGCGCGTATGGGTTCGGTGTCATTGCCTGAAGCCACGTTGGCGCGAGAAAGTTCGCTCCGCGGCGGCATTTTCGGCGCCGAGGGGCTGTCTTTCATTGAGGAGTATTATCCCGATCGCGTCGCCACACTGGACCCGTTCGTCGCCGCGCGCTTCGACGAGGGGCGCGATATCACGGCGATCGAATATCTCAAGGCGCTGCGGCGCATCGCCGGCTTCGCCCGTATCGCCAATGACAAGCTACGCCATGTCGATGTCCTGATCACGCCGACCTTGGCGGTAACTCCGCCGACGGTGGAGGAGGTCGCGGATGTGGACAGCTACAAGCATCATCTCGGCCGCATGACGCAAAACACCCATCCGGTGAATTTGCTCGAGCTGTGCTCGATCACCATGCCGGTGGCGCTCGATAGCGCCGGTATGCCGGTTGGGTTGCAGTTGATCTCTTGCGGTGGGCGCGAGGAACGCCTGCTCGCCGCCGCACTTGCCTGCGAGAAGGTCCTCGGCACCGCACGTCAGCGTCTCGGAACGCCGCCACGCTGCGCAGAATAGTAGCGCCACCCCGCGCGCGCTTCGATCAGCGGACAGTAACCCGGTGATACCGGACCTGCCGGAACCGCGCCATCCGGTGAGATGGCGCGGCACATCCTATCCGTTGCGGGGGCTTATTTTGCTGCTCGCGGTCGGCGTGTTTTGGGGCGTCAACTGGCCGATCATGAAGATCAGCATGGCGGCCATTCCGGTCTTCACCTTCCGCGCCATCGCGATATTTTTCGGCGGCCTTTGCCTGGCGGCGGTTTGCCGGCATATGGGATATTCGCTGAAAGTTCCGCGCGATCAGTGGGCGCCGCTTCTGTTGGTAACGGTGCTGATCTTCGGTTTTACCGTCTTGTCGGGATATGGCGTGCTGCTAACCGACTCCGGCCGCGCCGCTGTGATGGCCTATACCATGCCGGTCTGGGCGATTCCCCTGAGCGTGTTATTCTTGGCCGAGCGGATCACCTGGCGCAAACTCGCCAGCCTGCTGCTCGGTCTAAGTGGCATGGCACTGTTGCTGATCACAGATATCGATACCTTGGGCGGCGCGCCGATCGGCATGGCTTTGATGCTGGTGACGGCGCTCATCTGGGCTGGCGCCACCATCGCCCTCAAGAAACTCGAATGGACCATTCCGACCCTGGTGCTGGTTACGTGGCAATCGCTGTTGAACTCGGTGCCGCTTGCCATCGGTGCGGCCTTGGTGGATTACGACGGGGTTGAGTTTCCTGGCCTGTGGCCGATTCTCGGCGTGCTTTACAATGTTTTTATCGCCACCGCTTTGTGCTTCTACGCCTATTTTGAGGTGGTGCGCATCTTTCCCGTCGGCATGACCACTATCGGCGTGATGATCGCCCCCGTGGTCGGTGTTTTTTCCGGTGCCGCCGTTCTCGGCGAGCCGCTTGGACTGGCCGAGTTTGCCGCCCTCGCCCTGGTCCTCGCCGCCATCGCGCTCCCGGTCTTTGCGCGCCGCGACGCGTTTAGCCGCGCTGCGTACAAGTGAGAACGCCGCGGCGCGCCCAAATGACCCGCCGCGGCGCCTTCAAGTGAGCTGACGGGGTCTAACGCAACGCCGCTGTCAGGTCGTTGTTGGCTTGGAGGAAGTTTACCACCACGCGCATGTTTTCCTCGGTGCCGTCGAACAGGGACGAATGGTTCGAGCCCTTGACGACATATTTCACCGCGCCCGGGATGTTTTGCGCCAGCCATTCCTGGCCGCAGCCGTCGGGTCCGACTTCCCAGGGCGTCATGATGTCCTCATCGCCGCCGATGATCAGGGTGGGGACGGCGATGCTGGTCGCCCAGTCTCTCAGATCCATGTCGATCATCGCCTGGCAGGCGCGTTGAAAGACCTCTTTGCGATTGGAGCGCTCGAGAATGTCCTGGATCATATTGACGGCGCCGGGTCCGTCAGGACCGTCGAGGAATTTGCGTGACAGCGCCTGCACCGCCAACAGCTCGGCCAGCGCGCGGCTGCCGCAACCCATCGATTCGGCGATATCGATCCAGGTTTTGAAGGTGAGCCGGCCGGCGAGATCGAGCTTGGCGGCGGAGCAATTGATGATCAGGCGGCGCGTGCGGTGGCCGTATTTAGCGCCAAACACTTGCGCCACCATGCCGCCCATGGAGGTGCCGTGTATATGCGCGGTTTCCAGGCCGAGAAAGTCCATTAGCCCGGCGACATCGTCGGCCCACACTTCCATATCGTAATCCTGGATCGGCTTGTCGGATTGGCCGTAGCCGCGTTGATCGAAATCGACGCATTGGAAATATTTCGATTCGATCGGCGTCGCCGTGGCGAAATTGAAATGGCCGAACCCGGCGCCGTGAATATGGATCACCGGATCGCCTTCGCCCGTCACCTCGTACCAGAGGTTGGCGCCGTTCACTTCCGTAAATGCCATCTTGAAGTCTCCCCGTTGAATTATCTGCAATTTCCTAGGGCCGATCTTAGGGCTGTACTACCATCGCGCCAATGCAAATCGATCTGGGGCGGTGGCGATGAAAGTACTGGTGCTGGGAGCGGGCGTGGTCGGCGTGGCGGCAGCCTATTATCTCGTGCGCGCCGGGCATGAGGTGCAGGTGCTGGAGCGCCGCGAAGGACCCGGCTTGGAGGCCAGTTACGCCAATGGCGGCCAGCTTCTTGGTGAGACCATCCACCCGTGGTTGGCGCCCGACGTGCCGGGTATGGTGCTGCGCAATTTCGCCCGTGCTGATGCGCCGTACCGGGTGCGCTTTTCGCCAGCGCCCGAGCGTTGGCTGTGGGGCGCGAGGTTTTTGCGCAATTGCACCGCCGCGCGGGTGGCGCGTATCACCGCTGATCTCCGGCGCCTCGCGGTTTACAGCATGGCGGTGCTGGCGGAATTGCGCCAAGCCGAGCCGCTTGATTTTGACCATAGCGGCCTCGGCGTGCTGAGGCTCTACCGCGACGCCAGTAAATATACCGCCGCCACAAATGCCGCGCTCGGCGAAGATGATCCGGCGCGCCGACCGGTGAAAATGACGTGGCAGGAATGCCTCGCCATCGAGCCGGCGCTCAGCGCTAGCCGTGTCCGCTTCGCCGGCGGCTTGCACTACCATCAGGAACAGACCGGCGATGCACATAAGTTCAGCCGCGCCCTGGCCGCCGCCGCCGAGCGCCTCGGTGCGACATTCAACTATGGCTGCACCGTCAAACGATTGCGGCATTCGGGCGCCATGGTGACGGGCGTGGAAACCGATCAGGGCGATGTTACGGCAGATACCGTGCTGCTGTCGCTCGGCTGCCACAGCGCCCAATTGTTGCGCCCGCTCGGACTTCGCGTGCCGATCTATCCGGTCAAGGGGTACGCCCAGACGCTTCTAGCCGACGGGGCCGGTGCGCCCAAAATGGCGCTACAGGATGTCGCGCATAAAACCGGCATCACGCCGTTCGGCAACCGCTTGCGCATCGCCGGCACGGCGGAGCTGGACGGCTTCAACAAACGTGCCGATCCGCGCCGCGCCGCCGCCCTGCTCGACGATCTCATGGCGATCCTGCCGAATTGCGGCGATCCCTCGAAAGCAGAGCTATGGACCGGCTTGCGGCCCCTGACGCCCGATTGTACCCCGATCATTGGACCGACACCTTGCGACAATCTTTACGTCGATACCGGCCATGGCAGCCTCGGGTGGACATTGGCCTGTGGCTCTGGGCGGGTAATCGCAGATATAATCTCGGGCCGCCCGCCGGCGGTTTCATTGGACGGGTTTACTATCAACAGATTCTTGTAACGTTAGGGAGCGACACCATGGCTGAGTTGGACGGCAAAGTAATTCTTATCACCGGCGCATCGCGCGGCATCGGCAAAGCGGCCTTCGAGCAGGCTATCGCCGCCGGCGGCGAAGTGATCCTGCATTACGGCAAGAGCCATGACGCGGCGGCGCGCCTGGTCGATGCGGCAGGAGCGGAGCGCAGCAAGGCGATCTCCGCCGACCTTGCCAAGCCCGAGGAAGTCGCCCGCTTGTGGGATGAGGCGCTCGCCTGGAAGGGGCGGATCGACGTGTTGGTCAACAATGCTGCGGTCTATGAGCCAGCCGCTGTCGATTCGAATCTTGAGGATTGGCACGCCAGCTGGGCACGTACCCTGCAAGTCAATCTTCAGGCGCCGGGCGATCTTTGCCGTGCCGCCATCCAACATTACCGCACTCGTGGCGGCGGCATCATCGTCAACGTAACCAGCCGCGGTGCCTATCGCGGCGAGCAGCCCGAATACTGCCACTACTCAGCCTCCAAGGGCGGGCTCGGCTCTCTGACACGCACCATCTCCCGCGCCTTCGGCAAAGACGGCGTGCTCGCCTATGCGGTTTCACCTGGCTGGACGGCAACGGATATGGCGCTCCAGGGCGCGACGCCCGAACATCTCGCGGCGGCGGTGCGGGACATGCCGCTCGGCGAAATAACGCCGCCCGAGGATGTCGCCGAGATCATCACCTTTCTCTCTTCCGGGCGCGCCCGTCACGCCACGGGCATCACGGTGGATGTCACGGGCGGCTCCTACATCCGTTAGGCACGGACACGGCGCTTGGTGCCCAGGGCTGGCTACGCGCTCTCCGCTTCTTCGCGCGCCAGTTCCAGGGTGAGCCATTGATCTTCGGCCGCTGCCAGCGCCGCTTCGGCTTGCTTTAACCCACTCACTGCCGCTGTGAAGGCGTCTGGCTCGCGGGCGAACAATCCGCCATCGGCCAGCGCTTTGTTGTGTGCCTTGATTTCGTCTTGCAGCGTGGCGATGCGCTTGGGCAAATTGTCCAGCGCAAATTTGTCTTTGTAGGACAGCTTGACCTGGCTCGGCGCGGCGCCGGCGATTGGGGCAAGTGTTGACCCCGCCTGGCGCTTGCTCTTGTGTAGTTCAACGCCGCGCCGTACCGGTGCCGCCGCGCCCCGGCGCTGGACCAGCATGTCGCTATAGCCGCCGGCATATTCGAGCCATTTTCCGCTACCCTCCCAGGCGATCACTGAGGTCGCCACGCGGTCGAGAAAGTCTCGATCATGGCTCACCAGCAACACCGTGCCGCCATATTCGGCAAGGGTTTCCTGCAACAGGTCGAGGGTTTCGAGGTCGAGATCGTTGGTCGGCTCGTCGAGCACAAGAAGATTGCTCGGCCGCGCCAGAGCACGCGCTATCATCAGCCGCCCGCGCTCACCACCGGATAGCACGCTCACCGGCGTCCGCGCCTGTTCGGGCAGAAACAGAAAATCCTTCATATAGCTGACCACATGGCGCGCCTTGCCATTCACTGAGATCATTTCGCCGCCGCCGCTGGTCAGCGCGTCCTGCAGGGTGGCGTGGCTATCGAGCTGGTCGCGCTTTTGATCGAGGGTGGCCATTTGGAGGTTGGCGCCGAGGCGGATGGTGCCGCTATCCGGCGTCAAAGTTCCGCACAGCAGGTTGATGAGGGTGGTCTTGCCGGCGCCGTTGGGACCGACAATGCCGATCCGCGCACCGCGCGGGATGCGCACCGAAAGATCTTCGATCACCGGCACCCCAGCGTAAGACTTGGTGAGATGTTTGCCCTCAATCACCAGCTTGCCGGAGCTAGCGGCCTGGCTGGCTTCCAAATTGACATTGCCGGCCTGTGCGCGCTGCTCGCTTTGTTGTTTGCGCAGCGACATCAATGCCCGGAGGCGGCCCTGATTGCGTTTTCGCCGCGCCGTGACGCCTTTGTGCAGCCACATGGTCTCCGCCGCGATCTTGCGCTTCAGTTTGTGGCGCTCACTTTCGCGGCGCTCGATGAAATCGTCGCGCCAGGGTTCGAATTCGGCGAAGCCGCGGTCGATGCGGTGGATCGCGCCGTCGGAGAGCCACACCGTGGCCCGCGACAGGTTCTCGAGGAAGCGCCGATCATGGCTGACAAGCACCAGCGCTCCGCGCATCGATTTAAGCTCGTTCTCGAGCCATTCGATCGCCGGCAAATCGAGATGGTTGGTGGGCTCGTCGAGCAGCAGAATATCCGGCGATGGCGCGAGCGCGCGGGCCAGCGCGGCACGCCGGGTTTCGCCGCCCGATAGATGCGCCGGGTCTTCGTCGCCGGTGAGGCCGAGGCGCTCGACAAGGGTGCGCGCCCGGTGCACATCGTCGCCTGGGCCGAGATCGCTTTCGACCGCTGCCAACACGGTGGCAAAGCCGCTCAAATTGGGCTCCTGCGGCAGATAGCGGAGGGTCGCGCCGGGCTGGACGAAACGCTCGCCGGTGTCAGCCTCGACCGTTCCGGCGGCGATCTTCAGCAATGTGGATTTGCCGCAGCCGTTGCGCCCGACCAGGCACAAGCGCTCGCCTTCAGATACAGATAGCTCCGCCCCCTCCAACAGCGGCTCGGCGCCAAAGCGGAGGTTGATGTCACGTAGAATCAGAAGCGGTGGGGCCATCCCGGCGCCTTTACAATGTCTCGCCCTCAAGGGGCAAGGATTCTCGATCTAAGGTTTGCGCCAGACGGTCGCCAGCCAGGGCTGGCGTTCGCGCGGCAGGCCGGCCGGGCGGTAATAATGGTCGATCTCCGTGAAGCCGGCGCCTGAGACATAAGCACCCCAGCTTTCGAAATCATGGAAACAGCCATAGCGGCCGCGCTCCATGCCTTCCTGGTTGTCGCCGCGCGGATTGGACGCAAACAGCACGCCGCCCGGCTTTAGCGTGGCAAACAAGTCGGCCAAAACCTGTGGCAGCGCAGCGCTCGGTACATGAAACAGCGAGGCATTGGCGAACACGCCGTCGAAGCGCGTTGGCGGCAGGTTGAGGGCGATGAAATTTTGTTGCAGGACCTCGCAGCCCGAATGGGCGCCCGCCATGGCGGCGAATTCGCCTGAGCCGTCGAGCCCGACGGGATTGTGCCCGAGCTCGACGAAGCGCTTTAAATCGCGCCCCGGCCCGCAGCCAAAATCCAAAATGGCGAACGGCGCCTCGCCCTCGATGGCGTTGAGCAGGGCGTTGATATTCTGGCTCACATCATGGTCGCGCGTGCCCTGCCAAAAGGATTCCGGCGAGCTGTTGTAATGCGCCAGCGTCTCCGCCATCGCGCTGTTCAGCGCGGCGTCAGTATTGCTGTTGTCCTGTTGGTTTGTCATGGCGGGTGCAAACTAACTTGGGAGTGCGGGATTGGCTATACGCTAACAATCCTCCTTCCCCGTTGAGGAGGAAGGGCTTGCAACGTCGGCGCAATCGGGTGTTAAGAGTATTTATGGAAGCACGCATAAAAACCGGCCTGTTGGTGCAGGCGGGAATCCGTTTTTGCGAAGGCAAGCTGATCACCGCCATGCTGCGCCGGCGCGGTGACGCCGATGCCGGCGCGCTGTTCGTGAAAGTAAACCGCCTAGACGGCAGTGCCGCACTCTTCGCCCGCGTCACGTCGTTTTCCGGCGGCACCGAATGGCAGCGTTCAAGCGGCGAGGATTGGCTGCCCGACGCCGACATCGAAAAACGCCTGCAATCGGAAATCCGCTTTGATCCGGACCTCTGGATCGTTGAGGTGGAAAATCCGGGTGGCGAGAATCCGTTCGAAGAACTAACTTAGATAAAGAGCCACAAGGGAGATGAAAATATGAAGCTTTACAATGCACCGACTTCGCCGTTTGGGCGCAAGGCGGCGATCGTCGCGCGCGAGCACGGCATCAAACTCGACGAAGAAACCACCAATCCGTTCGAATCGGATCAGTTGGCGCGGATTAATCCGCTGAAGCTCATACCCGTGCTCGTGCTGGATGACGGCGCGGTTCTGCTTGAGAGCCATTTGATATGCGAATATCTCGATTCCATCGGCACCGGCCCGACACTCTATCCTGAAGCCAACCGCTGGCTGTGGCGCACGCGCATGATGATCGGTCATGGCCTGGCCGAGGCCAGCGTGCAGCTTCGTCTGCAACAGGTGCTACCCGATGGTGAGCAGAGCGCGACGCTGAAGACGCGCTATGCGGAGCGCATGGCGCGCGCTGTAGCGGCGCTTGATGGCCAGGCCGACGCGTTGGCCGAAGGCGAGATGCGGATGGATAAGATTTGTGCGGTCATGGGCATCGGCCATATGGAATTTCGCCATGGTGGAGATTGGCGCGGTGACGCTCCCAATCTCGCCGCCTGGTACGACGATGCGATGGCACGCCCAAGCTTTGCCGCGACCGACCCGAATTAATTCAGGCGCAGGCGTTCGAGCAGGAACTCGAAATCACCCTCGTGGGCAGGAGGGGTTAAGGGCGAAATATTGCCGTGGCTGTGAGGCGGCGTTTGACGGCAGCCCACGCCATCGGCTGTCGTCAGAGAGCGGTCGTCTCGCTATTCGATCTCGACCGCCAATTGGCCGACATCGACGGCGTCTTCCTCGGCGATGTGCAGCTTGGTTATTTTGCCGGCGGATTCGGCGTCGTGCGGGACTTCGGTCTTCATCACTTCGAGGATGAACAGCGTATCGCCAACCGCCACACTATCGCCCTCCTTGACCAGCACCTTCCACACATTGCCGGGCGCCTGGGTCATTACCTGTTCTGCCATGTTGCGGTCTCCCTGTTATGATTCGGTCTGCTACGATTCAATAGAATTTTCATCGCAAAGATCGTCGAGTTCGATGCGGAGCGCCTGCGCTTCGGCAACGCTGACCCGGTTGAAATTGATAAATTCATTGGGCTTCATCTGGCCGAGTTTCCAGAACGCCGCCGACGGCACCGTATAGGGGACAATGAAGCCGCCCATGGACGGCCCGTCATTGACCAAAATGATGGGTTTTTGGCCGCATAGATTAACCCCGCCCATGGGATAGCCATGGTCGACGATGTTGGACGGGAACACGCCGTTTTCCGGCGGTTTGTTGGTCGCTTTTTCGGTGAAGGTCCAATCCGGCCCGTCGAGCCGGTAGCCGGTGCGGTCGCTGCGCGCTTCTAGTTTCCACGGCGTGGTGAGGAAGCGTTGATGACCGGCCTCGTCGATCCAATCGTCATTTGGCCCGGCCACCGCTTCGATCTGCCATTGTTTGTCGCTGGCAAATTTCGGCCGGCAGGAATCCTTTACCCGGCGTCCGGCCTGGCCGGTGCCGGCTTTCACCGGCAGCACTTGCCCGGCCTTGATGGCGCTGCCGTCGAGGCCGCCGACGCTCGCTTTGTGGAAGGTCGCTGCCGAGCCCAGCCATTCGGGCGCGTCGATGCCGCCGGCGACGGCGAAATAACCGCGCGCGCCCTGGAACGCCGGGCCCATCACCAGGGTTTGGCCAGCTTTGACGGCAACGCTCTGCCACAACGGGATTTCCTCGCCGTCCACCTTCGGCGCCATATTGGCGCCGGTGACGGCGATCACGCCATCGTTCTGAAACTTCAGGGTCGGGCCCATGAACTGGGCTTCAAGACCGGGCGCGCCGGCGTCGTTACCAACCAATATATTGGCCAGGCGGAATGACCAACTGTCCATCGGTCCCGATGGCGGAAAGCCTTGGTTCCAATATCCAATGCGGCCGGGGAAGTCCTGGATCGAAGTTTCCAGGCCGGGTTTGATAACTTCCAACATATCCGGACCCTCCTAAAACCGTTCGCTCTTATCGAGCTTGCTGACCCATTGATTGTAATTACGCACCGAAAATTTCTGATACTCGATGACGTTGTAGATATACGTGCCCTCTTTGATCTTGCGCTCGGCCTGGTCATAAACGTCGCGGGTGACAGGCACGAATTTGATCCGGTCGCCAGGGCGGAACAGCACGATATCGCCGGCAAAGACGTCGAAGCGCTTGGTGGTGTCCCAAATCGGCACTGGCGTGCGGCCGAAGAGCTGGTAGCCGCCGGGCGTCGCCACCGGATAGATCGAGGAAGCCGAGCCGCCCATGCCAACCGCGCCTTGCGGCGTCCAGGTGCGCGGTGGATTATATTTAGGGCAGGTGATCATGGTGCGCGGATCGAGCGGTTGCAGGAACGGCAGGCCGGGCCAGAAGCCGAGCGACGCGACCCAATATTCCGTGCCCGAATGGACACGCACCAATTGGTGGCGATCCTCCAGCCCGTTCAGGCGGGCAACGAAATCTGGATCGTAATCCTTGTCCGGGTTAATTTTTTCGCGGTAATCGTCGATGCATTCTTTGGTCCAGGGATCGAGATAGAGCGTCTCGAAGGTAAAGAGCCGGCTGTCCATCTCAATCTCTTCTGCCGAGCCGAGGGAGGCGCACAGGCTTTTAAGCTCGCGCACCATATCGTCATAGGAAATGTCGCGCGGTTCGTAATGCACCAGCAAGGTCGCGAAGCAGGGCGCCGATTCCACCAGTCCCTTGGTGCCGGATTGCGCCAGCGCAGCGGCCAGCCCCTGGGCCTTGAAATTGAGTTCCAGATTCATTTCATTGCCGAACTCGACCGTGATGTAGCGGTCGCCGCCGGGCAAAAATTTGGGCTCGTCATAAATCATATGTAGCTTCCCCCAATCCGCCCTGAACGAGCGGTCTAGCTTTCCTTCGCGCCGCCCGAACGGGCGGTCTATTCCGCCATCAACTCGGCTTTGTGCTGGTCGACAAAACCGGTATGCGTCTCTCCATCCAGATATGCCGGATGGGCCAAGACGCGCTTGAGGAAGGAAATATTCGTTACGATGCCTTCTATACGGAATTCGCCGAGAGCCGCCAACATATTCTCGATTGCAGCCGCACGGTCAGCGCCGTGAGCGATCAGCTTGGCGATCATCGGGTCGTAGAAATAGGTTACCTGGTCGCCTTCTCTGAACCCGGTATCGACGCGGATGGTTGTGCTCTCAGCCGGCGGGCGGAAGATTTCCAGCGGGCCCGGTGAGGGCAGAAAATTCTTGGCCGGGTTTTCGGCATAGATGCGGCATTCGATGGCGTGGCCGCGCGTGCTGATGTCGTTTTGATTGAGCGCCGACAAATCATCGCCGCGCGCCAGGCGCAATTGCAGACTGACCAGATCTTCGCCGGTGATCATTTCCGTCACCGGATGCTCGACCTGGATGCGGGTATTCATCTCGAGAAAATAGAAATTACCGTCGGGCGCCATGATGAATTCGATTGTGCCGGCGCCCCGATAGCGCTCCGCCTTGGTCAAGGCGATCGACGCTTCGGCCATGGCCTGGCGGGTTTCGGGCGCGAGGCCGGGTGCGGGCGATTCCTCGATGATCTTTTGAAAGCGCCGCTGGATCGAGCATTCGCGCTCAAATAAATGCACCGCGCCACCATCGCCGAGGCCGAACACTTGAATCTCGATATGGCGCGGCCGGTCGATCAGTTTTTCGAGATAAACCGTACCGTTGCCGAAGGCTTTTTCAGCCATGCTCTGGGTCGCTTCGACGGTCCCGACCAGGGCCTCCGCCGCGTCCACGCGTTTCATGCCGATGCCGCCGCCGCCCGCCGTCGCCTTGACCAGCAACGGAAAGCCAATCTCCGCCCCGGCCGCTTCCAGGCCGGCATTGTCGCCCACGGCGAAGCGTGCGCTGCCGGGCACGATCGGCACGCCAGCGCCATGCGCGAGCATGCGGGCGCGCTCCTTGTCGCCCATATCGGCGATGGTTTCGGGACGCGGGCCAATCCAGGTCATGCCGGCATCGGCGACGGCGTTGGCAAACCCAGCGTTTTCTGCAAGGAAGCCATAGCCCGGATGCACGGCGTCGGCGCCAGTATCGCGCGCCGCGGCGAGCAGGTTTTCGGCAACGAGGTAGCTTTCCTTGGCCGCCGACGGGCCGATGGCGCGCGCCTCGTCTGCCGCGGCCACATGTTTGGCATTGGCGTCGGCCTCAGAATGGACGGCGACGGTCTGCAACCCGAGGGCCTGGCAGCTCTTGATAATACGGCAGGCGATTTCGCCGCGATTGGCGATGAGAACTTTCTTCATGGGTGCCTTTTTCGTTTCGTGTGGCCGGGGGTTAGGCCAGTTCGGCGTGGATCGCCTTGGCCACCTCGACGGCGCCGGGGGTGTCGGAATGGACGCAGATGGACTGGCATTTTACCGCCACCAGCTTGCCTGAAAGCGCCATGACCGTGCCGTCATTGGCGGCGCGTCGAGCTTGAGCAAGCGCTGCCTCAGGTGCGACGGCGGTGTGCTCGCGGGTGATCACCACCTGGCCGGCATCGTTATAATCGAGATCGACATAGGTCTCGAAGATAACTGGCAAGCCGAGCGCGCCATAGGTTTTTTCGTGGCCGGTTCCCGACATCGCCATCACCGGTACGCCAAAGGATTGGGCGCAGAGGCCGATAGCGCGGCAGGTTGCCTCATCGTCCCAGGCGACGCCGTTAAGCGCGCCATGCGGTTTGACATGGTTGAGCGCCATGCCTTCGGCATCGAGAAAGCCCTTCAGCGCGCCGACCTGATAGACCAGACAGTCGAGCAACTCATCAGGGTCTAGTTTCATCGCGCGCCGGCCGAAACCCTGGCGGTCCGGATAGGACGGGTGCGCGCCGACGGCAACGCCATGCTCTTTCGCGAGGCGCACCGTCGCCTGCATGACGCTTGGGTCGGAGGCATGATAGCCGCACGCAACATTGGCCTGGCTGACATAGGGCATGATCGCAGCATCGTCGCCGCAAGTGTAGATGCTATAGGCCTCGCCCATATCGCAATTGATGTCCACTTTCATGCCGTTCTCCCAGCCTTCAGGCGCGTTGGCCGCCCCATTGCGACAACAGTTTACGGCTGCGCCCGGGCCGTGCCAAGCGGGCAGGGGAGGGATTGCGATGGTTGAACGGGGAGGGCCGGGGCGCGCGCATCAGGCGATTGCCGGCGTGTCGTCGAACAGTAATTTGATATAGCCGCGGAACAGCCGCGATTGGCGCGAGATCAATTCGGGCTTGCCGCTCGATCTGGAGAGAATAAACGCGCCTTCGAGGATAGCGACGATCATTTCGGCAAGCTCAGCGGCGCGAACTTCTAATTTCGGTGGGCGCACGGCGATAATGGCAGCAAATTTCTTCCTGTAATAGCGCTGCCAATGATCGAGCGACTGTTGGACGAAGCCATTCACATCGTCGCTGAACAGCGTACTCTCATAGACATAGACAGCGAACATGCAGCCGGCGAATGGCTTGCTGAGACCGTCAATCCACTCCTCGAAAAACTTGAGAAATAGCATCAAAGCTTGAAGGGGATCGTCAGACAGCGCGTCGGCGCGGCGGTCCCATTCGTCGAACATGGCGAAATCATTTGCCGCGAAGCGCTGGATCAGGGTCTGCGCCAGATCGGCCTTTGAATCGAAATGATGGAAAAACGCGCCCTTCGTGACGCCGGTCGTCTTGAGGATGTTATCGAGCGAAGTGGCGGCGAAGCCTCTTTCCAGGATCAACGCTTGGCTCGTATCAAGGATGCGCTCTTTGGTGTCGTGGCCGCGTTCCATCATTTATACCTTTCTGCAACGTACCAATCAGTATGTTATAGAATGTCACAGCAATTACAAGGGCCGAGATTGCTGATAAATTTGTTCAGATAGTACCGTTAGTTTGGGCATATTATTGTGGTGTTTGACCAATGATGAATATTTTTCGGTCGAGCATTGACAGCATACCAACCGGTCTGTATATTACATTACAGACTGGTTGGTATGTATTGAATTTTTGATGGTGCGGTCGCGGCTCTAGGCAGTGAACCAAGGAGAAAGCCAACGCCTGCCACCACAACAATCCGTCAGGGTTTCCCGCCGGCGCTTGAGGGCGCCGAGAGACCCGGATGGGAAGCAAAGGGAGAGAATCATGGCAATCACGAGCATGGGCGGTTCATTTACTCGGCGGGCAAATCCACGGCCGACCGCACAGCCAACACCCTGGATACGTCGGAGCGGCGCGCTGGCCGGCGACATTCTCTCCGGGCTTCAGATTTGGGCCTATGCGATCGGGACGCAAATGACGGGTTCGCGCGTGACGGTAACGCCGCGGGCCGCGCCCAAGGCGCGCAAGGCGCGTAAAGCCCGCCGGACGCCATCGCTTGGCGTGGTTAACGATCACCTGTTGCGTGATATTGGCTTCAACAGGCTGGGGGTACGCGAGACAACGCTGGCAAACCATAACGAGGCCGATTAAACCCCGCTAAACTCCAGCAGTCAGGCCGCCGTCGATGGTGAGCGCCGTGCCGGTGATCCAGGCGGCTTCGTCGGAAGCGAGATAGACGAAGCCGCCAGCGATATCCGCCGGCCGGCCGATGCCGCCCAAGGGATGCATCGCATCGACTTGGGCGCGCGCCGCCGCCGGGTCATCCTGACCGGCGAGATAATCCATCAGCATCGGCGTTTCGATAAATCCCGGACAGATGCAATTGACGCGGATCGGTATATTGGCCCCGTCAATCGCCATGCAGCGCGTGAGATTGATCACCCCAGCCTTGGCGGCGCCGTAACTCGCTTGACCGGCGCTGCCGGTGAGCCCGGCGATCGACGCGGTGTTGAGAATCACGCCATGGCCTTGTGCCTTGAAATGCGGCCAAACGGCGCGCCCGGTGCGGTAAACGCTCTTTAGATTGACGTCCAATTCGCGGTCCCAATCGGCCTCGGCCAGGGTCTCGACACCGCCGAGCATCGGGATGCCGGCATTATTGACTAAGATATCGAGGCCGCCCATCGCCGCAATCGCTTGGGCTACCAGCGCATCGACCTGCCCCTGATCGGTGACATCGGCCGCGATGGCCAACCCGCCCTCAATTTTTGCCGCCGCCGCCTCAACCGCGGCGCTATCGATATCCGACAACACCACCCGCGCGCCTTCCTCGGCAAAGCGCCGCGCCGTCTCAAGCCCAATCCCGGCAGCCGCGCCGGTAATGACCGCTTTCCTACCCTTCAACCGCATTTCTTCTCTCCTCTCGCCATGCCTGCGCCCATGGACGAAATGCCGCATGTACAATCGCCCGCCGCCACCCTATCTCGTATGGCACGGGAAGGAGAGATTGCTATGCACACCAAAAATCTCGCCGGAGAAGATTTAACCGGAGAAGAGGTGCGCCGTCCGATTCCACGCTCACTGTGGCGCGGTTTCAGGAAACGCTGCCCCAGTTGCGGCACCGGGCGCATTTACCGGCGCTATCTCAAGCCCGTCTCTGCCTGCGACCATTGCGGCGCAGCGCTTGGGGCAATCCGCACTGACGATTTCGCACCCTGGCTGACGATCCTCCTGCTCGGCCACATTCTGGTGCCGGTGCTCGGCACGGTGGATTATCTGTTCACGCCGGCGCTGTGGATCATTCTGCTGTTCGCGGCCGCGCTTAGCGTTATCCTGGTGCTTCTGCTGCTGCCCCATGCCAAAGGTTTTTGCCTTGGCTTGATGTGGGCACTCGGCCTCAGGGGCGACGAACAGCATTAGGGAGGGAAATATGGCCGGTCCGATGAGTGAGGCGGAACTGCAACTTTTTTTGGACGGCGGCGAGATTTGCCGTGCGACATGCCTCGACGATGACGGCTGGCCGTACGCGGCGCCGGTTTGGCACGAATATAGCGATGGCGGGTTTTACCTGGTTGGGCGTGAGGAATCGCTGTGGTCGCAGTACATGTCGCGCAATCCACGCGTCTCGCTCTGCATCGATACCGTTGCGGTGCCGCGCAAAGTGCTGGTCCAGGGCGCGGCGGAAGTCATAGAGCGGCCCAATATCGGCGGCAAATGGGTGGCGATCGCGCGCCGCATGGCGCTGCGTTATCTTGGCGAGGACGGTCCCAAATATCTCGAACCCACCATGAAGGACCCGCGCTGGCTGATTTTCATCCGGCCTCGGACACTCAAGAGCTGGCACGGTAATTTCTCGCGGTTGCAGTAGTTTTTGTTTGGTCCCTCAATCGCCGGGCGGTCGCATTCGCTCTCTTGGTTACCTCGTACTAACTCGGGCGCGCGGTCGCGCTTGCCGGAATGCTATCGCACTCCTGTTGGGGGTTCCGTTTGCGGGAATCTTTACGTGATCTCTCATCCGCGTTCGCGGGTTTCGCTGAAGCGGATGTCGGGCCATTTTTTGGTGATGTAGTCGAGTTCCCAGGCGTTGCGCGCCAGGAACACGGGGCAGCTGTCGCGGTCGTCGGCGAGGTTGGATTGCTGGCTCTTTTCGAATTCTTTTAGCTTTTGTGCGTCGTCAGCGGCGAGCCAACGCGCGGTCTCATAGGGCGCTGCCTCAAGGGCGACGGCAACCTGATATTCGTTCTGAATGCGCGATACTAGAACGTCGAGTTGAAGCTGGCCGACAACGCCGACGATCCATTGCGCGCCGATACGTGGGCGAAACACTTGGGTCACGCCTTCTTCAGCCAGATCGTTGAGCGCGCCGCGCAATTGCTTCATTCGCATGGGATCGCCGAGGCGCACCCGGCGGAGGATTTCCGGCGCGAAATTAGGAATACCGGTAATGCGCAGATCCTCGCCCTCGCTCAGCGTATCGCCGACGCGCAGCGTGCCGTGATTGGGGATGCCGATAATATCGCCGGGATAAGCGTCCTCGGCCAATTGGCGATCTTGGGCGAAAAAGAAGGTCGGGTTGTTGATCGCCACGGTCTTGCCGCCACGTCCCTGTTTTAACTTCATGCCGCGCTTGAAGCGCCCGGAACAGAGGCGGAAAAACGCCACCCGGTCGCGGTGATTTTTGTCCATGTTGGCTTGCACCTTGAACACAAAGCCGGTGACTTTGTCTTCGTCGGGCTGGATATCGCGCGGCTCAGCCGGCTGTGGACCCGGCGTGGGTGCATGATCGGTGAGCGCCTGCAGCAGTTCGCTGACGCCGAAATCCTTGAGCGCCGAGCCGAAAAATACCGGTGTCAGATGGCCTTCGCGGTAGCTCGTCTGATTGAATTCCGCGTAGCCAGACAGCACCAGTTCGGCGTCCTCGCGGAAGCCCGGCAGCACCTCGTTGGAAATACAAGTGTCAAAATGCGGGTCATCCACGCCGCTGGTGGCGCGAACTGTGTCAAAACGCCCCGTGGCGCCGGTCTTCGAGCTGAGAAAATTGTTGCCGCGGAGGTCGAAGCAGCCATGAAACAGGCCGCCCATGCCGACCGGCCACACCATCGGGCACACATCAAGCGCCAACACCTGCTCGATCTCGTCGAGCAGTTCGAACGGGCTCAAGCCTTCGCGGTCAACTTTGTTGATGAAGGTGAGAATCGGGATATCGCGCAGACGGCACACTTCAAACAATTTTCGCGTCTGGCTCTCGATGCCTTTGGCGGCGTCGATCACCATGACCGCCGAATCGACAGCCGTCAGGGTGCGATAAGTATCTTCGCTGAAATCCTCATGGCCCGGTGTATCCAAAAGATTGAAGGTGATTCCCGCATGTTCGAAGGTCATCACCGAGCTTGAAATTGAGATGCCGCGTTCGCGTTCGATCGTCATCCAGTCCGAGCGCGTGCGCCGGCGCTCGCCGCGCCCTTTGACGTCGCCGGCCAAGTGAATGGCGCCGCCAGCGTGCAGCAGACGCTCGGTCAGCGTCGTCTTGCCGGCGTCCGGATGCGAGATGATGGCAAACGTCTTACGTGGCGACACGTGAGTTCATTCCTCGCCGTCTGTCGCCAGGGCAATAGGCGGCAGCGGTGCAACAGGGAAAAGTGAAAATGCGATGGCGCTCACATAAGCGCATCAGCGCGTGCATGCAACCACCAACCGCCAAGCAAGGCGGCTGGCGCCGTTGTTCAGGGCGAGGTTTTATTCGCCGGCGGCCGGCTGGCGCGGCTGCCATGCTTGCGCCAAGCGCTCGCCATGGGCGATTTGTTCGGCGCTCATGAGTTTGGCCAGGCGGGCGCGGTTTTCCTCCGCCAAATCGGCGTCTTCATCGACCGCGAGGGTGGACCACATGTAGGCGTGTACTAAATCCTGCGCGATGCCGATGCCCAGCGCATACATGCCAGCAAGATTGTTCTGCGCTTCGATATGGCCTTTTTCTGCCGCTTGCAGATAGAGCCTCGCGGCGGCGGTGTGATCCTCAGCCACGCCCTCGCCGTTAAAATAGAGCACACCGAGATTGTACGCGGCCTCGGCCAAATCCTGGTCGGCGGCCTTGCGGTACCAGGCAGCCGCCATGGCGGCGTCGGGCACGACACCGCGGCCCGTAGCGTAAATCAGGCCGAGCGTATATTGCGCGCTGGCATAGTTATGACCCGCCGCCTGCTCATACCAGCGGATCGCTTCGGTGATATCGGGCTCAACACCCCAGCCATGCTCGTTTTGCAGCCCCAGTTGATAGGCTGCGCCGGCATGGTGCTGGGCTGCCGCTTTACGCCACCATTCCGCAGCGACCTCGGAATCCGGCATGCCCGTCCAGCCCTGATCGAGGATCAGGCCAAGATTATACTGGCTGCTTGCATGGCCCTGTTCGGCAGCTTTTTGGAACCAGGAAGCGGCTTCGGCAAAATCCTGCTCGACCCCTTCACCGGTAACATAAAGCGTGCCAAGCGCGAACTGCGCTGCTGGTTCACCAGCTTCCGCCGGCGCGCGCCAGGCATCGATCGCGGCGGAATATTCGCCGGCGCGATAAGCCGCGCGCCCGGTTTCGAAATCGGCCGCAGCTGGTGCCGCCGCTAGCGCCAGTGCGATCAGTGCCGCAATCAGTAAAAGGGCGCTCAGCGTGGCGTGCAGTCTTCGCATTTATCTCTTTCCGGAATTGCCCCAGCTTGCCACTTCTCGGCGCGTTGTTCCAAAATTATGAATGACGCAGCATCTGGAGATGTGGGGCAGAACAGGTTAGCTTGAAGCCGCTGCAATCAGCTTTGGCCCCAACATGCACACACTCGCCGATCCGCTGCGTCACGCCGCCCGCCATTACGCTGATAATCCGGCGATTATTTGCGGCGATGTCCGCATGAATTACACCGCAATGACGGCGCGCTGCCGCCGCCTGGCTGGGGCGCTGAAGGCGCTCGGCTTGGCGCCGGGCGATCGGGTCGCCATCCTCGCCGCCAATTCACATCAATATATCGAGACCTATATGGCGGTACCGGCGGCCGGCTTTGCCGTGGTGCCGCTCAACACCCGCCATGCCGAAGCAGAGCTTGTCTATGCGCTGCAAGATTCGGGCGCCAAAATCCTCTTGATCGACCGCGAGCCTGGCGGTTTGGCGGCGCATGTCGAGCGCGTTATCCAAATCCCCGACGGCTACGAGTCCTTGATCGGCGAGGCCGATGAAATCGACCTGGGTGTGGGCGTTACCGAGCAAACCCTGGCCGGGCTATTTTACACCGGCGGCACCACCGGCGCGTCCAAGGGCGTGATGCTGAGCCACCGCAATCTGATCGCCAATTGCCATAACTGGACAGCCATCACGCAGCCGACATCTGAAGATATATCGACAGTGATGGCGCCGTTGTTTCATGCCGCCGGGTCGAATTCCGTCATCGCCAGCATATGGAGCGGCGGCGCTCAATTGGTGATCCCGGCGTTCAATCCTGGCGATATTCTGGACCAAATTTCGCGCGAACGCGCCACCCAGACGCTCGGCGTGCCGATCATGATTGCCGCCCTGGCTGAGGAGCAACACGCCAATCCGCGCGATGTATCGAGCGTTCGTACGGTGGCGCATGGCGCTTCGCCGATTGCCACGGAAGTGATCCGGCGCGCCATCACAGCGTTTCCTGGCGCCGAATTCATCCATCTTTACGGCGCCACGGAACTGGCGCCACTGGCCACAGGGTTGCGCCATGAGGAGCGCATGCCGCACTCCGATATGCTGCGTTCATGCGGCCAGGCGGTGCCCGGGGTGGCGGTGCGAGTGGTTAACGAGACGGACGGCGAATGCGCGCCGCATGAAGTTGGCGAGATCGCGGTGCGGGGCCCGAACGTCATGCAGGGCTACTGGAACAAACCGGCGGAGACGGCGGCAGTTCTCCGCGACGGCTGGTATTTCTCCGGAGATCTCGGCTATGCGGATGAAAACAACTACATCTTTCTGATGGACCGGGCCAAGGACATGATCGTCAGCGGCGCTGAAAACGTCTATTGCGCCGAAGTGGAGGAGGTTTTGCACCAGCATCCGGCGGTATTGCAGGCCGCAGTGTTCGGCATTCCCGATAAAAAATGGGGCGAGGCGGTACATGCGGCCATCCAATTGCGTTATCCGGTCGAGGCGGCGGAATTGATCGTTTTTTGCCATGGCAAGATCGCTGGCTACAAAGTGCCGAAGGGAATCGATTTTTGGGATGAGCCGCTGCCGTTGTCCGGCCCCGGCAAGATATTGAAGCGCGAACTGCGCAAACCCTATTGGGCTGGGCGCGAAGGGCAAATCAGTTAAGCGGTGGCTTGACGGGTGCGGCGCTGATAGGTGAAACTTTTTCCACCGCTATTTTGGAAACGCGGCGCAAGGGAGGTCCTTCATGGCCGGTCACGATCATACCGAACCACCATCCGACATCGCGCTCCGCGTTAAAGCGCTCGAATCGCTGTTGCTCGAGAAGGGATTGGTCGAAGCCGATACGCTCGACGCTATCATCGATCTTTATGAGCATAATATCGGGCCGCAGAACGGCGCCCATGTGGTGGCACGCGCCTGGACGGATCCGGAATACAAAGCCCGCCTGCTGGAGAATGCGACACCTGCGATTGCCGAGCTTGGCTATAGTGGCGCCCAGGGCGAGGACATGGTGGTGGTGGAGAATACGCCGGAAGTGCACAACCTTCTCGTCTGCACACTCTGCTCTTGTTACCCCTGGCCGGTGCTCGGCCTGCCGCCGGTTTGGTACAAGGCGGCGCCTTACCGCGCCCGCGCCGTCAGTGAGCCGCGCACTGTGTTGGCCGAATTCGGCGTCGATATCGGCCAAGATGTCGAGGTTCGCGTGTGGGACAGCACGGCGGAGGTGCGCTACATGGTGTTGCCGGAACGCCCGGCCGGCACCGAAGGCCTCGGTGAAGCGGAGCTGGCGGCATTGGTGTCACGAGATTCAATGATCGGCACCGCGCTCGTGGCGGCGACATAAGATGAACGGTATTCATGATATCGGCGGCATGCACGGCATGGGACCGATTGATCCCATCACCGATGAGCCGCTCTTTTCTGCGCCATGGGAGCGCCGGATGTTTGCGGTGATGATGGCCGCCTTTTCCAGCGATATCTTTAATGTCGATGAGTTTCGCCACAGCGTCGAGCGCATGGCGCCGGCGGAATACCTTAGCACCAGCTATTACGAACATTGGCTGCATGCGCTGGAACGGGTGATGATCGAAAAAGGCCAAATCAGCCGCGCTGAATTGGAAGCGGCTTGGGCTGGGGCAGAGACTGCGGCCGCGGCTGCGGCAGAGGCGGTATGAGATGAACGGCATTCATGATCTCGGCGGCATGCACGGCATGGGACCGATCGATGTGGAAACCGATGAACCGGTGTTTCATGCTGATTGGGAGCGCCGCATGTTTGCACTCTGGATGGCGGCGTTCGCCTGCGGCATTTATGACGACAATGAATTCCGCCACGCCATCGAGCGCATCGCACCGGGGGAATATCTCTCGACCAGCTATTACGAACACTGGCTGATTGCCATGGAGCAAGTGATGATCGAGAAAGGCCAATTTAGCGGCGCCGAGCTGCATGCGTCTTGGGCCCAAGCTGCCCAAGCTGCCCAAGGAGCCGTCTGATGCGGGTGCTGAAAGCAGAAGATGTCGTCCCCCTGTTCATGACCGGTGGATCGGCGCGCATCGACGCCGACGTGGCGCCTAAGTTCAAAGCCGGTGATGATGTCGTCGCGCGCAACATCAATCCGGCCGGCCACACCCGCCTGCCGCGTTATCTGCGCGGCAAGCGCGGCATCGTCCATAAGGTGCATGGCGTCTTCGGTTTACCCGATACCATGGCGCACGGCCGGGGCGAGACGCCGCAGAATATCTATAGCGTGCGCTTTACGGCGCGGGAATTGTGGGGCGCCGAGGCTTCGGCCCGGGACAGCCTCTATGTCGATATGTGGGACGATTATCTCGACCCGGCCTGAGCCTGAGATGGTGGATAAGGCACAACTGACGGCAACCCCGTCGCTTCCTCTCACTGAAGATGGCCCGCTATTCGCCGAGCCATGGCAGGCCCAGGCCTTTGCCATGGCGGTGCGGCTGTCCGCCGAGGGGCATTTTAGCTGGCCCGAATGGGCACAATATCTGAGCGCCGAGATCGCTGCGGAGCCTGGTGAAAGGGCCGCGCGAGCTGATGGCGGTGCTGGAGGCGGGGCGGAAGAGGCGATCAGCACCTACTACCGCCAATGGTTGGCGGCGCTGGAAAAGTTGGTGGCCGACAAAGGCCTGGCTTCGCGAGCCGAAATGACCGGGCGTAAGGATGATTGGCGGCACGCCTATCTGAATACACCGCATGGCCAGGCGATCGAACTCAGTGCCGCGAAATCCGAGCCGGACTAATCTATTGTGGCCGAGGGAGGCCCGGGCTGATCACCAACTCTTAGAAGTCGATACGCAAGTCGTCGAGCGGCTGATACCACGCCGGGCCAGCTAGAATTTATTTCTGGCGTGGGGGGAATATTCACTAATCATTTGCTAAGATCATGCTATCTGGCGCAAATGAGGCGCTAAAATTGAGCGAACAGCCTGGATAGAAGCCGTGAAAGCCGCAAAATTCGCCTTAGGACAAGTCGTCAAACACCGCGTTTATTCGTTCCGTGGCGTCATCTATGACGTCGATCCGGAGTTCAGTAATACCGAGGAATGGTGGCTGGCGATCCCAGAGGATATCCGCCCCGCCAAGGAGCAGCCGTATTATCATCTCCTGGCCGAGAACGATGAGATCGCCTACGAAGCTTATGTGTCGGAGCAGAATCTGCTGATCGACGATACGGGGTTACCGATATCCCACCCCGAAGTGTCGATGATGTTCGGTGAACTTCGCGACGGCCACTATAAAGTGGTCGATCATCAGTCGCATTAACGCGAAATCGTGAGCGCCGGGCCGGAAGATTCGGCGCCTAAGGGCGGCGCGGCCGGACCATTGGCGGCCTATCGCGCACTGCTTTCTGACGCGGCCGAAGGCATCCTTGCCGACCCTGACCAGGAAGCGGCGGCGGCGCGCCTGCAGGCGCTGCATGATCGCTTGGCGGTGGGGCTCGCTGCGCCGGCGCGGCGCGGCTTCAAACTTTTCGGCCGCATGTCGCGCGAGGCTACGGACGGCCCGCGTGGCGTCTATATCCATGGCGGTGTCGGGCGCGGCAAATCCATGCTGATGGATATATTTTTTGAGACCGCGCCGGTGACGCCCAAGCGCCGCGTCCACCACCATCATTTCATGCAGGAAGCCCATGGAGAGATCAACCGTGCGCTGGTCAGCGGCCAGGAGACCGGCGGTGACGGTGGCTTGGTGCGCTACGCCCAGCGCCTCGCGGAAGGGGCGCGGCTGCTGTGCTTCGACGATTTTCACGTCACCGATATAGGTGACGCAATGGTGCTCGGGCCGCTGTTCACGGCATTGATCGAGGCCGGCGTGATCGTCGTGATGACCTCCAACCGCACACCCGATACGCTCTACGAAAACGGCATCAACCGCGCGCGCTTCGTGCCGTTTATTGAGTTGGTCAAGGCGCGCCTCGAACTGGTTGCGCTGGATGGGCCGACGGATTATCGCACCCGATTCATCAGCCGCTCGCGCCTCTATCACACGCCGCTCACGGCGGCGGCGACGGTGGAGCTTGAGCGCATGTTCCGGCATCTAAGCGATGGTATTCCGCCGGAGCCGGAAACCTTCACCGTAAAGGGCCGCACGCTCACCATTGCGCGCACTGCGCGTGGCGTGGCGATGGCAAGCTTCGAGGAGCTCTGTGCGCGCCCTCTTGGCCCGGCCGACTATATCGCACTGCAGGCCGCGTTCCACACCGTGATCGTCAGCGATATCCCACGTATGGGGCCGGATATGCGCAACGAGGCCAAGCGCTTCGTCACCTTGATCGATGTGCTCTATGAACACCGCGTCAATTTCATCTGCTCAGCGGCGGCGGAACCAGATGTGCTTTATTCCGAAGGCGCCGGTGTTTTTGAGTTCGCCCGCACCACGTCCCGCCTCAATGAAATGCAAACCTCAGGCTATATCGCCGAGGCACACCGCATCTAGAAAAATGGCCGAAGCGCCGTAAACTCGGCGTCGCAAGAGCGCCGGCTAGCCGCCAAACTGGTTAGCCGCCGAAGGAGCCGGCTTCGATTTCCCATTCATAGGTTTGTAGCCAGCGCGCAGCCATGGCTTCGGCGTTGGCGATCTGTGTATCGCTTAAGCGATAGGCGATGGTTTTGCGGTTCTCCAGGGCATCGTCACTACCCTCCTGGGCGGCTAGGGTGAACCACATATAGGCTTTCGTCATATCGCGTATCACGCCCCAGCCTTTGGCATAATGAAAGCCGATTTGGCGCAGCGCCGCGGCGTCGCCGTGCTGGCCCTTGAACAGGTTTCGCCGGAGTTGCTCTTTGTAGCGGTTGCTGGCGCCTTTCTCACGCACGACCTGCGCAATCTGAACTTCGCCGCTATGGCGCGACGCTTCGGGGGCAGCCATTTCGGCCCTTGCGCCGGGGCCGGTGGTGATCGCCAGGCCCGTCAGTGCCAGCGCGACCACGGCAGTGGTGAGAAAAATACGCATCCCTTGCATATAGGTGCATTTGCCATGGCGACAACCCCAATCCGGATAGACTGGCTGTTCGGCAGGTTTCACGGGCGAGATGTTGCGGGGTTATTTGGGCTTCCATTCCAGGGCCAGATTTTCGGCCTCGGCAATCTGCGCGGCAGCCATTCGGCTTGCCATAATCGTTCGGTTTTGGGCCGCGGCCTGATTGCCCTGGCCAGCTGCAAGGGTCAGCCAAACATAGGCCTGCACCACGTCGCCAGGGACGCCCAAACCGTTGGCGTACATGACTCCCAAGATGGCCTGGGAGGCGGCTTGGCCGCGATCTGCAGCGGCGCGGTACCACCTGACTGCGGCAGCAGGGTCCTCGGGCACGCCGTCGCCGCGGCGGTACAAATTGCCGAGATTATATTGCGCCGAGACGTCGCCCTGTTGGGCCGCTTTCAGGTACCACTTTATCGCTTCGCCGAAATTTTTGGCGACGCCTTGGCCTTTGGCGTACAACACTCCGAGGCCGAACTGGGCAGTGACGAGACCCTGTTCCGCAAGTGGCCGCCACTGTTTTAGCGCCGCTTCATAGTCGGCGCGCTGATAGGCTTCTTTTCCAACGGCAAAATCCGCCACCGCATCGCCAGCGGCTGGCGATGTCTGAGTTGGGGGTGCGACGGCGCTCTCGGCCTTCGCGGCCCTCTCGGCTTGTGCGGCTTTCTCGGCTTTCGCGGCTTTCTCGGCTTTCTCGGCCTTCGCGGCTTTCTCGGTTTCTGCCGCCTTCGCGGCTCTCTTGGTTTCTGCGGCCTTCGCGGCTCTCTTGGTTTCTGTGGCCTTCGCGGCTCTCTTGGTTTCTGTGGCCTTCGCGGCATTCTCTGCCTTGGTCGCGCTATCCGCCTTCGCGGCGCTGTGCGTGGCGCGCCATTCGAGGGCAAGTTTCTGCGCTTCGGCGATTTGCTCGGTAAACATCCCGAGGGCCACCTCATCGCGGTAAGTGGCCGCCTGCTCGACGCCCTGGTCGGCCGCGAGGCTCCACCACATATAGGCCTGAACAGGGTCTGCCGGTATGCCTCGGTCTTTAACGTACAGGAGCCCGAGATTAAATTGGGCGACGGCGTAGTCCTGTTCGGCGGCCCGCCGGAGCCAGAGGAGCGCCTCGGCAATATTCTCGGCTACGCCGCGGCCTTCATAATATAACAGCCCGATATTGGATTGCGCGGCGGCGTCGCCCGCGTCTGCTGCCCTTCGGTACCAGCGCAGCGCCTCGCTCTCGTTAGCAGTAACACCCTGGCCAGATTCGTACATTAGCCCAAGGCTGTAAAGTGCCTTGGCGAAGCCCTGGTCGGCCGCTCTACGGTACCATTTTAGCGCTTCTCCCGGGTCCTTTGCGACACCCCGTCCGGTGCGATACATAGCGGCGAGGATGGTCTGGGCAGCGGCATCGCCGTGCTCGGCCAGCGGCTGAATTTCGCGCAAAGCCGCCGGGTAATCGCCGCGCTTATAGGCTGCTTCCGCGGTCGCAATATCCTGTGCCGCCGCCGGCGCAGCCACGGGTGCAGCCAGCGCCGCGGCCAAGATTAGAAAGAGTGCAGGCGCGAGATGAGCGGGTTTTAAGGAGATTCGCATGTCCCGGTTTCCACGATTGGCGACTGTCTGACGTCAGCGCCTATGGAACAAACTAGTCGGATTGCATAAGGGAGGGTTTCTGTCTCATCG